>CAYSGJ010000080.1:0-3927 GCA_964430705.1 uncultured Desulfobacterales bacterium
TATTTTGGTTTTTAAGGTCGTCCCCATGTCCACGCATAAATGGCAATGACTCACTAGGGTGTTTTGCCCTCATTGAAGGTGAAGATCCTACTTATAATATAATTGAAAAAGGAAAATGGCTTGATAATAAACCATATGCAGTTATTCACAGAATGGCTGTCCTTGAGCATAGCAAGGGTATCGGTTCAATTTGCATTGATTGGTGTTTTAACCAATATGATAACATTAGAGTAGATACTCACCCAGATAATATCTCAATGAAAAGACTATTAATAAAAAAAGGATTTCAGTATTGTGGTGTAATATATAACCGTTGGGGCGATGAAAGGTTAGCATTTCAGAAAATATAAATGAGACTTAGTTTTAATAAAACCACAACAACGAAATCAACGTGACCGGCGGAAAAGCTCGCCGGCTCGTTATTTAGCCGTTAGCCATAAAGAGAGAAATCTATTATGGAACTGATCATGCTTTGCCTTTTGACGCTCTTCGCGTCCGCGATCGGAACCGCCACGGGATTTGGGACGTCCACGGTCATGATTCCGGTCATGGTTCTCTTTGTACCGCCGTCTATAGCGCTCCTTTTCGTCGGCATCGTGCACTTGTGCGGGGATATCTGGAAAATCATTCTATTCAAGCGCGGCTTTGATTGGAGGCTGATTCTTGGCTTCGGGCTTTCCGGTATTGTTGCCAGCTTCTTGGGCGCATCACTCTCTCTGCAAACACAGGCGTTTCAACTCAAACGGATTCTCGGAGCCTTTCTGATTCTGTATGTTACATTCCTGTTTCTCAAGCGGGAGTGGGCCTTGCCCAAGACACATGGGATAGCCGTCTGCGGGGGTGCCCTATCAGGACTTTTTGCCGGATTCTTCGGTGTCGGGGGCGCTGTTCGTGGAGCCTTCCTAACGGCCTTCAATCTTCCCAAAGAAGTGTACATATTCACGTCCGGCCTGATTGCCCTTTTCATCGACGCAACAAGAGTTTCCCGCTATATTTGGGGAGGTACCCGGTTAGAAGAGGACCTCTTTATCGCACTTATCTTGTGCATACCGGTCTCCTTCATCGGCGCTCACGTTGCGAAGCGGTTTCTTGACAGAGTGCCTCAGAAATATTTTCGCATTTTCGTTGGTATTTTTCTCGGCCTGGTTGGCGCAAAATTGTTGATTTTGACTTGAAGATGATAATCAATGGCCAACCAATCATTCCAGCGGATTGCCTACGGAGCCCGCTGAATTCAACCGTACACCCGACTCCGTTTCGCTCCGCGGGTGATCTTTTCGTTGGGCCACATAATCACGCTTGACGTTAATCACGCAATGCGTTACTATATCTTCAAATGATCCGATCCTTCAAGTGCGCCGATACCAAGGCCTTTTCCAAGGGAGACCGCGTCAAGCGATTTGCGAAAATCACTAATATTGCGCGCCGGAAACTGCGACAGCTTGAAATTGCGGCAAATCTTGAAGACCTGAGGATACCGCCCGGTAATCAATCGGCTGGAAGCGCTCAAGGGGGATCGAGCCGGACAATACAGCATCCGAATAAACCGGCAATGGCGCGTCTGCTTCAGATGGGCAGAAGCTGGTGTCGAAGATGTTGAAATCACAGATTACCACTGAGGTGAAAATACCATGAGGAAACTCGATCCCGTAACCCCCGGTGAGCTTTTGCTGGAGGAATTTCTAAAACCGATGGGCCTGAGTCAGTATCGACTTGCCAAAAATATTGGTGTTCCGGCACAGCGCATTAGTGAGATCATTTCGGGTAAACGTTCCATTACGGCTGACACCGATTTGAGATTGTGCAAGTTTTTTGGTCTTTCCAACGGCTATTGGCTTCGGGCTCAGGTAGCGCATGATACAGAGGTGGCCGAGCGTCAGATGGGAGATTTGCTCAGCAAAATAAGGCCCTACACTGATGTTCTGGCCCAACAAGACGCAGCTGACCGCGATTCTGATGGCGGGTGAGCTTGGCTGTTAGATTTTTAGAATAAATAAACGATTTTTTACTCGGAGACTTGCGTGCCCAACCCGTTCTTCGACCATCCTGTGATCAATTCCCCTTACGAGTACCCGAGTCGCTCCCAGAAAGTTCTCGATATCCGCGATCGTCTGCGCGAGCGAATGGAGCTGAGAAACATCCTGGCCATCAATGACGAAGCCCACCACTGCTACCGCGAGAAACCAGGGGGTGACGGCGAAGAGGCCTTCAAGGGGGACGAGAAGAAAGAGGCGGAGAAGAACAAGGAGGCCGCCCGCCTGTGGATAAGCGGCCTGGAGGCCGTGAACCGGAAGACCGGAGGAGCGCCTCACAGCATCGTTCAATGAGGACTCGGTGTTTGAACTGACCCCGGCCATCGTGGGCCCGTCGATCACCCGAAACGCCGGCATTATCGGACAATCCGTGGACCTGAGCCTGGAGCATATACGCGATCTGCGCCGCTCCACCCTTTTGTTTCATCTCACCCAGCAGCTGCTCTACACCAAATGGTGCGACCCCGGAGATGAGCCCAAGCTGCACCTGTTCGGCCAGCTCAAGCGGATCACCCCGCTACGAGACCGACAGCCGCCGCTGCCAGCTCAATTTACAACGAAGAGTCCTTTTTCGTCCGGCACGCCTATTTTCTCGGGGCGAGCGATCCCTACAAATCCCTGAAGACCACCCTCAAGGCCGAGATCAACGAAGATGCCTGGGCCACGCTCCACAGCGACACATCCCGGCCCTTTGACAGGCCCGAGTCCGGGCGTATTGCCGTGAAGGTGATAAACCACCTGGGGGATGAGGTGATGAAGGTGTTTCGGGTGTAGGCATGAACTTCCGCATCGCCGACACCTTCACCGACAGCCTTGCCCGGCTGACCGGTGAGGAGCAAAAGGCCGTCAAGACCACCGCCTTTGATCTTCAGATCAATCCGGCCCATCCGGGTATGCAATTTCACAGGCTGGACAAGGCGAGGGACAAGAATTTCTGGTCGTTGCGGGTGGGAAGCGACATTCGTCTGATCGTCCACAAGACCGCCGGCAGCATGCTCTTGTGCTATGTGGACCACCACGACAAGGCATACCAGTGGGCCGAGCGGCGCAAACTGGAGATCCATCCCAAGACCGGTGCGGCCCAACTGGTTGAGATACGCGAGACCGTTGAGGAAATTCGTGTTCCGGTCTATGTGCCCGGTGAGGAAGCCGCACCGGTCAAATCCGCACTCTTTGCCGGTGTGGCCGAGGAAGTCCTGCTGGGTTACGGCGTGCCCGTAGAGTGGGTGGATGACGTGCGCAAGGCGGATGAGGACGGATTGCTGGCGCTGGCCGATCACCTGCCCTCGGAAGCCGCCGAGGCCTTGCTGGAGCTCGCCACAGGCGTTCAACCGCAGATGCCAGTCTTTTCTGCGTCCGGTATGGATCCCTTTGACCACCCGGATGCCCAGCGGCGTTTCCGCATCATGACGGACTCGGACGAGCTGGCCCGCGCGCTCGATTATCCGTGGGACAAATGGACGGTCTTTCTCCATCCGGCCCAGCGCCGGATCGTGGAAAAGGACTACAGCGGGCCTGTGAGGGTGTCGGGAAGCGCAGGTACCGGCAAAACCATCGTTGCCCTGCATCGTGCGGTGCACCTTGCTCGAAACCATCCGGACGCCAGGGTGCTGCTGACCACGTTTTCCGAGATGCTCGCCCATGCCTTGCGGACCAGATTGCGCCGGCTGATCGACCATGAGCCGCGTCTTGCCGAGCGGCTGGAAGTGCATGCGGTCGATGCGGTCGGAAAAAGGCTCTACGAAGCTCTGTGGGGTCCTGCGAAAATTGCCTCCAGGGACCATGTTCGACAGTTGCTCGGGGAGGCGGGCGGCCGTGCGGCGGATTCCAGATTCAGTACGCGCTTTCTGATGGGCGAGTGGGAAGACGTGGTGGATGCCTGGCAGTTGCAGAG
>CAYSGJ010000081.1:0-5736 GCA_964430705.1 uncultured Desulfobacterales bacterium
CACGCCTCACGCACACGCTTTCATCGTAGGTTGGGTCGAGCTTGCGAGACCCAACAAAATGAGATATTCGCCCGTTGGGTTTCGTTCCTCAACCCAACCCAACCACCATGGACCGCCGGCCCACAACAAAGGATGAAAATATAAGAGGGCATATTTTCATACAAACCTACTCCTGTATCCGGCATCAGGCATCCAGGATCGGGTATCCAGCATCGGGTCAACCAATGACCAATGATTGTTGACCAATGACTATTGACCAATGACCACACGCACACACTTTACCGGTATCCTGTATCATGCATCCGGAATCATGCATCGGTGATCCGGCATCCGTTCAACCAAACGTTCCTTTTCCCACCACGACGATTCCTCGCGGCGTCACGGTATACCGTTTTCGGTCTTCATCGGGATGATATCCGATTTCCGTGTTCGGCGGGATGATGTTGTGTTTGTCAATGATGGCCTTCATGATTTTGCAATGCCGTCCGATTTCCACTTCCGACATGATGACGGATTCTCGAACCTCGGACCAGCTTCTCACCATGACGTTATAGGAAAGCACCGAGTTCTTCACCACCCCGCCACTGATAATGCTACCATGGGACACGATTGAATCCAGGGCCATGCCCGTTCTGTTGGAAGATTGGTTTTTAAAAACCGTTTTGACGGGGGCATACTGCGCCTGAAACGTTCTCAGGGGCCATTTCGCGCCATAGAGATTGAACGCGGGTTCCACGCCGGTCAGGTCCATGTTTGCATTCCAGTAAGCGTCCAGGTCCCCCACATCCCGCCAGTAAGACGAATCGTGAACGCACGAATCCAGAATGCGAACCCGACTGCCGTCTTCCTGGATCTTGTAGACGAAGTCTTCGATGCGGTTTTCTTTTTTGTAGGGAAAAGCATACAGGGAATATGTGTTTAATGCTTCTGGAATGATGCCCTTGCCGAAATCGTCTTCATCGCAGGATTTGAGCAAGTCCACCAACACCGAGGTTTTGAATATGTAGATGCCCATAGAGGCAAGGGCATGATCGGGGTCGCCGGGAATGGTGGCGGGTGCGGACGGCTTTTCCTGGAACCCGGTAATCCGGTAATCTTCGGAAACCTCCAGAACACCGAAACGATGTGCCTCAAAGGCGGGCACCTCAATGACCGACACCGTAATATCCGCGTTCTTTTGCTCATGATAGGCCCTCAGGCGGCTGTAATCCATTTTGTAAACATGATCCCCGGAAAGGACCAAAACATACCGGGCCCCTGTGCGCTCTATGAGGTAGAGGTTTTGGCGTACCGAGTCCGCCGTGCCCTGGTACCACTGATCTCCGGTTCGCATCTGAGGAGGAACCACTTTCAGATAGTGACCCAGGGCATAACTAAAAATGTTCCAGCCCGCCTCGAGGTGTTCCACCAGAGACTGGGCTTTGTATTGCGGCAAGACAATAATCTTGTAGATATTGGAGTTGATGCAGTTGCTGAGTGTCACATCAATAATTCGATAAATTCCACCAAAGGGAACGGAAGGTTTGGAACGGTCCTGCGTCAACGGATAGAGGCGTTCGCCTTTGCCTCCGGCCATAATGAGGGCAATGACATCATGCATGGTTCTAAGTCCCCTTCAGTACGTCTATCATGGTGAACACCCGGCCTCCGGTGCCTTCTTGGATTTTCTGGGCCAGGTAGTGAACAGCATCGATGGTGCCTGCGGCATAGATATCCCTGCCGTTGACGTTGTGGGTGAATTGAAATAAGACCGTATCGTCTTCAGAACGAAGGGTGTATGTGTGCCAGCCATGGCCGGCCAAATACGCTTTGGGAACGCCCCATTGGGACAGTTGTACTTCGGGGTCCCGCTCCATGACGATCTGTTCGTTCGTAAAAGGCGTGCCGAGTTGGTTGAAATATCCGATCATGGCCTTTGCTGTTCCGCTGGTATCCGCCTTGCCTTTTTGATGGCTTTCCTTCACTTCAAGACGGTATCCTTTAAACACTCCCGGAAAAGTCCGGGCCGCATATTCCATCATAGCCTGAAAGGCCACAATCTGTTTGCCCATGTTGGGGGCGATGACCGCCGGAACCTCAGAGGCCTCCACCGTTTTTGTTAGGTGTTGCCTGTCCCCGCCGGTCGTTCCCAGAACAAACGGGATGCCGTTGTCACAGTAGAAAGCAGCGTTTTCATTGACGGCGTTGGGGTGGGTGTAATCGACGCACACCAGGGTCCGTTCCGCCGGAGGTCCTTGGGTCTGCTTGACGGCATCCACCCAATGCCGTCTCCTGTCGGGCTTAATCAATTCAACTTTTACGGTACCTACGAGGGCATGATCTTGTGTAATTTCCGGCCCTGTGAGAGCGAAAGGAAGCAATTCGAGGCCGGGATCCTTCAAGACGTGTTCGGCGGCTCTTGTGGCCATGTTGCCCGGAATGCCGTTTATTATGACTTTGATGGGCGTCATGGTGTCCCTCCTTTTAGGAAATCGGCGACCGCGCACCCAAGGGGTGGGCCGCAATGTTCATGTGGATTCTTGTATGGGTTTTTTGCATATCATAATCCGGATCTTTTCGGGAAAGGGGATTTGTGAATCAAAATGACGCGTTCCACAACTCCATGACAAGGTTTTTGCTGATTTCCAGGTATGCAAACAACACGTCGTCCATGCCGCAAAAGACCTCCAGGGTAATGGTTCCGTCATATTGGATGGCCTTGAGGGCGGACACCGATTTTACCCAATCCGCCGTACCAACGCCAAGCGGCATATGGTGGTCGTCTGTTGCGCGGTTGTCGGAAAAGTGAACATGCACGATGTGACGGCCCAGAAAACGACAAAAGCTCTGCGCATCGTCCCGCCCTATGTTGGTGTGGCCGAAATCCAGGTGAACCGCCAGCCCCGGCACTTCTTCGATGAGGGTCGCAAAGTTGGACACCGTGTCAAACGGCGATTTGTAGTTTTCCAGTGCCAGGGTCATTCCGTGGTTTGCAGCCATGTGTACAATGGGTTGCAACGCTTCTATATTGTGCGTCATGAGGTCATTTTTCAGGGCCGGCGGCGCCGCATAGCAGGGGTGGATATTCATGACCTTGCAGCCGAGGGCGGAAAACAGCTTCGCGCAACGCTCCAATTCCTGAAAACAGGCTGTTCGCACAGCCCGGATCGGATAGGCATAGGGAAGACAGGGATCCGTGTGTCCAACCACGGAAAGACCGAATTGGTCCAGAAGCGCCCGGACCTTCGGAACTTCCAGTGAAAGGGATGGGCCTTCTATGGTCAGGTCCACGAAATCGTAGCCGGCCTTCCCAATGGATTCAATTTCGTCGTACACCGAAGCAGAGGGATTGTTCATGACCCCGATTTTCATGCGACCAACATAACGGGAAAAAGAACGAATATCAAACGATTTTATCCGCCTTTGCACCGCGGGTCCACGACGAATTTTTTCTTTGCGCGAGAATGGTTTTTTTGTTGTGCGGTCAGCGTTTCACGCAATACCCCCTTTCTTTCAATCTTGTTGCCAGCACCTTCTGCGCCTTCGGCTCTCCATGGACCAAAGTGATCTTGCCGGGTTTCTCGGGCATTCGACCAACCCAGTCCAGCAATCCCTTTTGATCGGCATGGGCTGAATAACCGCTCAAGGTGTGTACGCATGCTTTTATGCGGCGCTCCTTGCCATTCAGGACGACGGTCCCGTGCTTTGCTGCCCGTTGCTGAATAGCCCTTCCCGGTGTTCCGGCCGCTTGATACCCGACAAAAACGATGTCGTTTTCGGGCCTCTCGATGCCTGCGGCCAGGTGATTGACGATCCTTCCACCACTGCACATCCCGCTTCCGGCAATGATGACCGCCGCTCCCTTCATATCCAGCAGCATCGCGTGGTCGGCGTGTTTGTCAACTGCGTAAAGCAACTCAAAATCAATAGGATCATCCCCCTGGTTGAGCAAGGTTTTGGCTTCTTGATCCCAAAAATCTCTCAGAGCCGAATAGATTCTTGTAATCTTGAGCCCCAGCGGGGAATCGACGAATACCGGGGGCCGGGCGCCGGCAGCGAACCGGGGAAACCGACGCCGGTATTGCGGGTCGGTGAATATCCGGTCCATCTCGTACAGAATTTCTTGTGTCCGGCCCAGTGAAAAGGCTGGGATAAAGACCTTGCCGCCGTCAGACAGGCTGTGATCGAGAATCGCGGCAAAATGGGATATGCGTTCTTCTCTCGCTTCGTGCAACCGATCACCATAAGTCGATTCCAGGAACACCACATCCGCTCTGCCCGGTGTCTCCGGATCTCGCAAGATCGGCGTGTCGCAGTTTCCCAGGTCCCCGGTAAAAGCAATCGCCGAACCATCCTTTCGGTCTTCAAAGCGGATGAAACAAGAGCCCAGAATATGTCCGGCACGACCCAGTTCAAAGAAGACGTCATTTCCCAGGTCGAATGATTCACCATATTCAAAACCCCAGGCATGTTCTTCTATCTCTTGGGCGATCTTTTCTCTCTCAGACCGTGTCATTGCCTCGAAACGCATGGCATCGTTAAGCATCGGTTCAAGCAGGGCTTGGGTGGGATGGGAGCAGATGATTTCCCCGCTGAACCCCATGTGAATCAGCGTCGGCAGCAACCCGATATGATCGATATGCGCATGCGTCAAGAAAATGAAATCCACCTCAGCGGGCTTGACCGGCCACTTCTCGATAGGCACCGACACATCGCGCCCCTGCACCATCCCGCAATCGACCATTATCTTATACCCGCGAATCCGAACCAACCGGCAAGAACCGGTCACGCACCTCTCCGCGCCCAAATGGGTCACTTTGAATTCCATCTTCTTATATTACTTTCTTGCGAAAAAAATGTATTACCATGCTGCACCCTCAGCTTCCTGATCTTGAGTAAATGCCCTGTGTTTTAGATTTCATATTCCTTTTGTAATTCGTGGACTGCGCAAATTCCTTTTGGTGACTGCGTGGATCGGGCAGGGGTAGAAGAAGGTTCTGTTTTTTGATTTCCGGTGAGAGGCCGGAAATCAAAAAGTCTCAAGCCTGGCCTTCTTTTCTTTGCGCACCTTGCGGCTCTGCGGTGAAAAGTATAGTTGGCCTGTCCCCTATTTAATCTTTTTACGTCCGCCCGGGAAACATCCCTCCAGATGTAAATCAAGCATTGCTCGGTGCTCCTGAATGGTCAGTTCTCCGTGAAAGCGCCTGGGGTTGCCGCACATAAAGCAGGAACAGATCTTGGGCGTCTTGGAGTACATGCCCACCCGGCGTGCGGGCAGGGCATGGCGCTCCATGAAATAGTGGCGCAGTGTGCGGCGAACCCATGCCTTTTTGCGCTGAGCATGATAGCGCCGCAGTGCGCGTTTCTGACTTTCCGGCTTTGCTTTCATCCTTCAGTGTGTGTGATGCACCCCCCTACTACACGACACCGATTGAAAAATGCCTGTGCGCAGGGATAGGATTACCTCGAATTGCGCTGAGAGCCTCACCTAACACCCGGTAGTAGTAGGTTTGTATGAAAATATGCCCTCTTTTATTTTCATCCTTTGTTGTGGGCCGCCGGTCCATGGTGGTTGGGTTGAGGAACGAAACCCAACGAGCGAATATCCCATTTTGTTGGGTCTCGCAACCTCGACCCAACCTACGATAAAAGCGTGAGGCGTGTACGCAAACCGCACCAACCGGCGGGCATAAAGCCCGACCCTACATTGGGATTGGTTCTTCGGCGTAGGGTGCGGGGTTTATCCCCGCCCGAAAA
>CAYSGJ010000082.1:0-2549 GCA_964430705.1 uncultured Desulfobacterales bacterium
CACTAAACGGCCTTTTTATTGACCTTGCCCCAATCATTTGTTAAACTTCATAAAATTATTATAGGTTCCGAAAGGGCAAGCACCGGTGTCCGGATCGGACAATTGGCGGGAGCAAGGATCTAAAAAAGTGGACATTTGCGTTGTTGACGGGCAGGGGGGCGGGATCGGAAGCCTCATCATCAAAAAGCTCCGAGAGGCTTACGCGGATACCGTCAACATTACGGCACTGGGAACCAATGCCATCGCGACAGCTCAAATGCTGAAGGCACGGGCCAATCGGGGGGCTTCCGGCGAAAACGCTATTGTTCGCTCTGTTGCCCGGACGGATATCGTTGTGGGGCCGGTAGCCATCGTCCTGGCAAATGCCATGATGGGAGAGGTAACCCCTGCCATGGCGGAAGCCATTGCCTGTTGCCCCGGGAAAAAATACCTGATTCCGATTTCTCAGGAAAATGTGGAAATTGTTGGGTTGGCGCCGTCACCCCTTCCACCGCTTATTGATTTATTGGTCGAACAACATTTCAAAGCATTGATCCCTCAAGAAGGAAAGGGCAACGCCGGCTTGTGAGTCTTGTTTAAGAGACAAACGGATGCGTGTTTTCGGCGTTCCTTCCGGACCAACCATTGCGTTATCTTGAAAGATTTGATTCCCATTGAAGATTAGGCTGGCAAAAACCGCAGGGTTCTGCATGGGTGTTCATCGGGCCGTTGAGATAGCCTTGGACGTAGTGAAAAAGCACAACCGCCCCATCTACACCTTCGGCCCGCTGATTCACAACCCACAGGTGTTGGAGACATTAAAAGACAAAGGCGTTCGTATTTTAAACGATCCCGCAAAAGCAGCACCCGGAAGCGTTGTCATTAGGGCCCACGGGGTGCCTCCCGAAACCAAAAAGCGACTGGCGGATGCGGGGTTGACCGTCATAGATGCAACGTGCCCTAGGGTTATCAAGGTGCAAAACATTATTGCCAAATATGCCGAACAGAGCCATGCCGTGATCATCGTGGGAGACCGAGACCACCCTGAAGTCGTCGGCCTTTTGGGATTTGCAAAAGGAAACGGCCACATCATCAAAAATCCTTGCGACGTTGAAAAGCTTCCTGCGTTTGAAAAGGTCATTGTCGTTGCACAAACAACCCAGGACAGCGTGCGCTTTGAGACGGTGACCCGTGCCGTGGCAGAGCGTTTTCCTAACTGCAAGTCGTTTAACACCATCTGCGACTCGACCCACAAACGCCAAGCCGAGATCAGAGACATAGCAAGGAATGTGGATGCCGTGGTTGTCGTGGGAGGACGTGATAGCGCCAATACCCAAAGGCTCGTTCAGATCGCTCAACAGGAGGGCATCCGGGCGTTCCATATAGAAAATGCACTGGATATCGTTGGTAAAGACATGAAAAATGTTCAATCCGTCGGACTCACCGCAGGCGCCTCAACCCCCAACTGGGTCATAAAAAGAGTCTATCGAACACTGGAAAACCTTCCGCACCAAAAGGGCGCTTGGCGCCAGGGGCTCCACCGGCTGCAGCGATGGTTACTTCTTAGCAATATCTATGTGGCCATAGGGGCCGGGTGCCTCAGTTATACCTGTGCGCTGCTTTCAGGAATCCCACCGAACCTGCCATCGGCGTTGATGGCGACCTGCTATGTCCTTTCCATGCACATTTTAAACAACTTCATCGGAAAAGAGGCCGTCCGCTACAACGACCCGGACAGGGCACAGTTCTATGAAAATCACAAAGATTTTCTTGTCACCCTGGCCATCGTGTCCGGGGCCGTAGGCCTGTTTATGGCGTTGTCTCTGGGCCCCGCCCCTTTTGCCGTCCTTTCCGTGATCAGTATTCTCGGGCTTTTATACAACGTCAGGCTATTTCCCGGCGGCCTGAAGATAGGTCGGAAAATTGAAACGATCAGTGATGTCCCCGGCTCAAAGACTATCTTGATCGCCGTGGCGTGGGGCATCGTCACGGTGGCGCTACCGCACCTGGCGATCACCCTGGAGATCACAACAACCATGGTGTTCGTGTCGTTGCTGGCATCAGTGTTGGTCTTTGTCCGAACCGCCTTTTTTGATATTTTGGACATGCAGGGAGATCGGCTTGTGGGTCAGGAAAGCCTTCCGATTGTTATCGGCAAGGACAGCACCTTGCGCCTGCTGAAGCAATTGCTCGTCCTGTCCTTGGCAATTCTGCTTTTCGCTCCAATTATGAAGCTGACAACCACCCTGGCCCATGGTATCATCTTGTCGGTTCTTTATATGGCTTGGGTGGTCCAAGCCTTTGAGAAAGACTGGATTGTGCCCGGCTTCAGATTTGAATTCATCGTGGAAACCATATTTTTGTTTTCTGCGGGGGTGTCCCTGGTCTGGCATGTGTTTTTTTTGACCCCGGTTATCGGGTAAGGGTTTTTCCGGTTAGAATAATATGACCATACGCATGATCGCAAAAGAACTCTATGCTTTACAGCAACAAGTTGATAGATTGGAAAAGCAGATCGAATCAGAACCGGCCGACAAACGGGAAGCACTCAAAGAGCGTTTGCGACAAAT
>CAYSGJ010000083.1:0-25521 GCA_964430705.1 uncultured Desulfobacterales bacterium
AGTCGTCCAGTCGGTGGTCCAGCAGGAATACTACCAGAATTTTCGCGATTTCAGAACTGACGCGATTTATCGAATAATTATGTCAAAGAACCGCGACAAACAGTACGACTGGATGCCGCTAGCCGCATGACGGCCGAAAAACTATGGACTGACAAGATTGGAACTTGAATACTAGAAATCCTTGAAAAATTTTGGGTTGAATCTTAAGTTTGTTTTTGTGTATGGTATACATATTATCGGTAGACATGATCAATGTTGTCTTTTCGGTACTGCCAAGTTTGCTGACTGTTTACCTCTCAGGTAAAAAAAATCTTAACTGTTATCAAATGAGACAACACCATGACCGGCAACAGGGAACACATTGAATTTGACGTCTTGTTCGTCGGCGCCGGCCCAGCCGGTCTTGCCGGCGCCATTCGGCTCAAGCAGCTTGCAAACGACAAAGGCGCCGATGTTGAAATAGCCGTTATCGAAAAAGGCGCCGATGTGGGATCCCACGCATTAAGCGGCGCCGTGATGAATCCCATCGCCCTCAAGGAACTCATCCCCGACTATCTGGAGGTCGGTTGTCCTATTGAGACGGACATTCGAGGGGACGCCTTCTATTTTTTGACGGAACGTTCCCAATACGCCTTCCCCTTCGCACCTGGATATATGAAAAACGAAGGGTTCCACGTGATCAGCCAGTCCAAATTTGTCCGATGGCTTGCTTCGATTGCAGAAGATCTCGACATCAATATTTTTTCCGGTTTTGCCGGCACCGAGGTCTTGTACGGACATAACGACAAAGCGGTTATCGGGGTACGCACTGGAGACAAAGGGCTCGACAAGGATGGGAACCCCAGACCGAATTTTGAACCCGGCATCGATATTATTGCAAAAGTGACCGTGTTTGGAGAAGGCGCCAAGGGTTCCATCACCAGGACCATTGGTTCCAAACTCGGCATATTTGACGGACGGCTTCCCCAAACCTACGAAACGGGGATCAAAGAGGTCATCCAATTGCCGGACACCAATTCTTTTTCGAAAAGTGGTTACAACGATATCCACACACTGGGCTATCCCCTGGGCCTTGAGACCCACAGTGGCGGTTTTATTTACGAAATGAAGGGAAATCGCGTTTCTATCGGACTCGTAGTGGGTTTGGGATATAGAGATCCGTCAATCGACATGTATCAGGAATTCCTCAAATTCAAGAGGCATCCTTTTATACATGCAATGATTGCCGGTGGTCGGGTTTTGCAACAAGGAGCCAGGACTCTGGGAAACGGGGGATATTACACGGTACCCAAGCTGACGGTGGACGGCGCCGTTTTTGTGGGTGCCGGGGCATCCATGCTCAATGCGCCTGCCTTGAAGGGCATCCATACGTCCATGAAATCGGGAATGCTGGCGGCGGAAGCCATTTTCGGGGCGCTGCAAAAGGATCAATACACCTCAGAGGCGCTCGCCTCCTATACCGAAGCCCTTGAAAACAGTTGGCTTAAAAAAGAGCTTGCCATAGGAAGAAACTTTGCCCAGGCCTTGTCCAAAAAAATGCCTGCCAAGGCTTTTCATATCGGCCTTCAATATTTGACCGGGGGCAGGGGAATCGTGGATCGGCTGTCCATCCGGGAAGATTCAAAAACCCTGCGCCCCCTGAGAAAAGCTCCGGACCGGGCAGAACGACCCCAAAAACAGGTCGTGGACGACAAACTATTTCTGGATAAATTGACCGGCGTCTACCTGTCCAAGACACAGCACAGAGAGGACCAACCTTGCCACCTGGTGGTTCACGACACGAATATATGCGTGGACACGTGTTACAAGACCTATGGCTGCCCGTGCACACGGTTTTGTCCGGCCAATGTATACGAGATCGAACAGGATGAAAAAACGCGACAAAGAAGGCTTAAACTGAATCCTGCGAATTGTCTCCACTGTAAAACCTGTGAAATCAAGGATCCATATGACAATATCACTTGGACGTGCCCGGAGGGCGGCGACGGCCCCCAATATACGATGATGTAGCTCGGCCACAACGCGGTTACCCAGCTTCTTACAAAAAAGTAATACCCGGCGCCTAAATCCGAAATACAAATGATTATATGGCCGACATGCCCCCCAAGCTCGAAACAATTTTCAGCTTCATTGCAAAAAAGTCCGGTCAAGGGATTTTCAGGTTGCATAAATTGCCCACCGACAAACTCGAATCCAAAAACGTGTGGGGTCTCAGGGCCTTTATTCTCCTTTGATTGGACGTGTTCTTTCCGACCACGGGGCCGCCCCGCCCAACATACGGTATGGACATGGAAGTGGACATACAATATACAATAATTGAATAACAATTATATCTAATTTGCTGTAATTCTCTTGACAGCTTGGCCCGGATCATGCATCTTTTCCCGCGAGGATATGGCAGCTCAGGAAGTCGAGGCAAGGCTTTGCTTTGACAGAATGGCCTATAGAGCAAGGCAATAATTCAATGCAAGGCAGGTTCCAATGGGCAAGAATTCACTGAAAGCAATCCGTGAATCCATTTTGATGAGCAAAGCAGAACTGGCAAGGAAGGCACGCGTGTCTCCGATCACTGTGGACAGAATTGAAAAAGGCAAGAGCTGCCGACTGGAAACAAAGCGCAAAATCCTGCTGGCCCTTGGCTACAAACTATCTGAAAAGAACAAGGTATTCTCAGACTAGAGGCCTACCATGCTGTTTGGCAAAAAGGACAATCTCATCGGATTGGATATCGGCTCCAGGACCATCAAGCTTGGAGAAGTCGCGGAAAAGAAGGGACAGCGAATCCTCAAAAGGTTCGGCATGATCAACCTGCCCCAAAATGCCATCGTTGAAGGACGTATTAAGGAGCCCGAGATTGTTGCCGATACCATCAAAAGGCTGGCTTCAGATCTTAAGGCAAGAGAACAGAATGTGGCTATTTCCATCTCCGGCTACTCTGTCATTATCAAAAAAATCGTTGTGAACAAAATGACCGACGAAGAGCTTCACGAAAACATTCAATTTGAAGCGGAGCAATACATTCCCTTTGATGTCCAGGATGTAAACATTGATTTTCATATCCTTGGAGACCACGAGGCCAATCCCAACCAGATGGGTGTCATGCTTGTGGCCGCCAAAGAGGACGTTATCAATGAATATATTGATGTTGTAGAATTGGCGGGTCTTAATCCCTGTGTTCTGGATGTGGATGTTTTCGTTTTGGAGCGAGTCTTTGAAGACAGTTATCTGCAGGAAGAAAAAAGCATCGCGCTCGTGGATATCGGGGCCAATAAACTCAACGTCAACATCATCAAAAACAATATTTCCGCTTTTACCCGGGATGTGGCTATCGGAGGAGAAGAAATTACTCGCGAGATAGCAACCCAGACAGCCTGTTCCTTTGAAGAAGCCGAAGACATAAAGCTTGGAAAGACAACTGAAAAGATGCCCCGGGAAGATCTTCAGGATATTGTAGTGACTTTTGTTGCCAACTGGTGTAGTGAAATACGCAGGGTTATAGATTTTTATTATTCCACGTATCCCAACGAGAGTATTGAGCGCATATTGTTGAGCGGAGGCGCCTCCCAGACGCCCGGATTTGTGCAGCAACTTGCTGCTGAGACATCTGCGCAGGTGGAAATGTTTGATCCCTTCAGGGCTCTTGAAATCAGCGAAAAGGATCATGATCTTGACTATCTGAAACGGATCGCGCCACAGGCATCCATCTGCATTGGTCTGTCATTAAGGAAGGTAGACGACAAATGATCAGGATCAACCTCTTGCCGGTTCGTGCTGCACGGAAGAAGGAAAACATCCGCCGTCAGGTATCGATGTTTTTCCTCTGCGTGGTTTTCGGCATCTGCGTCATGGTCTACCTGACGCTTTCCATAAACAGCAACATATCGGCCGTCAACAATGATATTGAAGAGGTACAAGCCGAGCTCGCCCAGTATGAAGACAAAGCACAACGGGTAAAGAAGATAAAGGCCGAACTGAAAAAGCTCGAAGACAAGATGGACATCATCGTAAAACTCGAGGCGGATCGCACGGGACCAGTTCGGTTTATGGATGCATTGACCGGGTTTATAACGCCCGAAAGGCTTTGGCTCACGAGCTTGTCGGAAGGGCAAGGCAGGCTGAATTTGTCCGGTATAGCAGCCGACAACAAGGTAGTGGCTGATTTTATGACCGACCTTGAAGGATCCGTACTTTTTGAAAACGTGGATCTTGTGTCTTCCAAACAAATCGACATGAAACAGGGTAGAAAGTTTAAAGAATTTTCCATTACTTGTAATTTATCAACCGGAACGCATCAAAGCAAACCCCAAAAATCCTAGGGACAGATGGCAGAAAAATCACTACCAAGCATACCGTTTGACAAGATCGCGGCCCTGACGCGGGTGCAGAGGTTTGCCATATGCATCGGGACGTTCTTGCTCTTTGGAGGTCTGTTCTTCTATCTCATCTACATGCCCAAGTCGGCTGAATTGAGCGAGCTGAAGAAAAACTACGAAGACTTGGAAACACGCCTTATAAGAGCCAAGGCAGACGCCAAAGATTTGGATAAATACCAAAAATTGTACGAAGAGGCCCAGGGCAAATTCCGACTTGTTCTTCGGCTGTTGCCGGACAATAAAGAAATCCCCCGTTTGCTGGAAGACATATCGAAGTCGGGAAGGCATTCGGGATTGGAATTTCTCCTTTTCAAGCCCGTCGCTGAAGTTAAAAAAGGTTTTTATGCGGAGATACCCGTCAACATCGAAGTGCAGGGAGGGTACCACAACCTGGGCATGTTTTTCGATAAAGTGGCAAGGCTTTCCAGAATCGTCAATGTCTCTGACATCAAGGTGAAGAAAAAAAGTGTCAAAGGGGGCGATGCGACACTTCACGCTACTTGTGTGGCCACCACCTACCGATTCTTGGAAGAAGAGACGAAAAAGCCCGCAAAAGGCAAGAAAAAATAAAAGGGTTAAGTGATCATGGCACCCAATGGACGAATGCTGCTCCTGTCGATACTTC
Organism: uncultured Desulfobacterales bacterium; assembly: GCA_964430705.1. GTDB lineage: Bacteria > Desulfobacterota > Desulfobacteria > Desulfobacterales. The sequence goes on from CAYSGJ010000083.1 coordinate 4,999, forward strand.
TGACCATTGCCCTTCCTTGGGCATGTGGAGAGCGTACGGAACCTGAAAAACCCCATACGCCGCCGGGACTGCGAAAAAAGATTTCGGAACCCGCTAAGCCTATTGCTCAGGAAACCAAGCCGGAAGAACCTGGGTCTGAAGGACAAAGAGCTGCCCCGCCCTCCGAACGCGACATGGAAGAAAAGACGGAAAGCCAGGCTAAAACAGCCGTGGAACCGCCCATGCCCGACAAACGGGATATCGTGGAACCTGGAAAGTCCGATTTTTTGGCCCTTGCCGAGGGTATGACAAAAAGGCCCGACTACTTTTATGATCCCAGGGGTAAACACGATCCTTTTGAATCTTTTTTTGACAAGGAAAGCGAAACGGTCGGCATTGCCCCGACCAAACGGACCGTTGAGAAAAAAAGGATGCCCCTTACTCCGCTCCAAAGGATCTCGTTGGGCCAGTTGAAATTGGTGGCCATTGTACTTTCTCCCACCGGCAACAAGGCGCTGGTGGAGGAGCCGTCCGGCAAAGGCTATGTCATTTCCAAAGGCACATACGTGGGTCAGAACTACGAACGCGTCAAGGAGATTCTGAACGACAGGGTCATCATAGAAGGAGAAGTTGAGGACTTCGTTACAGGCTCAACCAAGCTCCAGACTACCGAGTTGAAGCTTCAAAAGAAAGTTGGAGATGGATGATGATAGGCAACAGCAGAAAAGCACTGGGGAGAAAATGGCCACTGCTCGCTATGGGGGTTCTGTTTGTTCTTGCAGGTTGTGCATCGAGGCCTGCTTCAAAAACGGCATCACCGCCGCCGCTTGAGGCCACGACCCAACAACAGAAGGCAATCTTTAAGATTGACGTGTCTGAAGACCAAGAGACGACCAGGGTGGTCATGGATGCAAGCGAGCCGCTCACCTATACGGCGGTAAAGCACCAGTTTCCCCTTGGCGTGGTTCTGTATTTTCCCGACACGAGCCTAAGCGGGATTGCAGAGACGTTGACGCCGAAAAGCGCGCTCATCGGCAGCATCCACACCTCTGTATTGAAAAGAACAAAACCATCTTCGCGCATTGAAATCAGGCTAAACAAAGATATTCCCTATCGGGTCACCCGAATGGCCAACCAGGTGGTTGTGGCCTTTGCTGCCGGGATGGAAGCCAAAACGGAAGAAGCATCCCGAAGCTTACGAACGGCTCAGCAGGACGAGGAGATGGATGCGACCGCACAGGTCGTCGCGCAAACGCCTTCCGGCAAAAAAACGGCTGAAGCGGCACCCGTGCCGCCGTCGCCGTCCCAAACAGCTGCTGCTGCGAAAGAGGACGTTTCAGAGCCCTATACAAAATCCGAAACGCCTGCGGTGGCAAGTCGTCCCGCCGTAGTAAGTCGTATTGATTTTGAAGTCAAAGAAGGCGGCAAATCCCGCGTGACGGTGGAAACGGACAGAAAGGTGCGATACGAAGCGGACAAGATTTCGGAAAAAAAGCTGGTGCTGAAGCTTTTTGACACAAAGATTCCCAAGTTCCAAAAACGCCCCCTGATCACCACCCGATTTGACAGTGCCGTAGACCGGGTGGTTCCGGTTCAAACGGAAGGCATGGGTGACACGGCCGTCATCGCCGTGGAATTAAGGGAAGCAATCCCCTACCGCGTGCATCAAGACGAGTCTGTGTGCATCATCGACCTGGAGGCCTCTTCGGTTCCTCCCCGGCCCATGCCCGAAGCTGAAAAAGCTGCGTGGATCCAGGCCATGAAACAGACGGTTAAGGAAACCCAATCCGCCGTTGTTACGCCGCCGAAGACAAAAACCCCCGAACAACCGGTCATTGCAACAGGCGGTAAGATCTATTCGGGTCAAAAAATCTCTCTCGATTTTCAAGACGCCGACATCCACAATATCTTTCGGATCCTGCATGAAGTCAGCGGCAAAAACTTTGTCATCGGCGATGATGTCAAAGGACGGGTGACGCTCAAGCTGGTCAATGTCCCTTGGGATCAGGTTCTGGATTTGATCTTGAACATGAACAAACTGGGAACCGTCATCGATGACAATGTCGTTCGTATTGCAACGCTGGCCACTCTGGAAGCGGAACAAAAAGCGCTGGCTCAAAAGACCAGGGCCGATGAAGCAGCCAAAGAACTGGAGCCTTTGGTCACCGAGTATATCAAATTGAACTATGCGGACGCGGCTACGATCAAGACCCATGTGGATGAAGCCAAGTCCGCTCGCGGCAAAGTAACCATCGATAAAAGCACCAACATGATTATCATCAAAGACGAAAAAGAGGCCATCGAAAATGCCAAACAATTGATCGCCACCATCGATGAGGCCACCCAGGAAATCGCCACCCGTCAGGTGATGATCGAGGCCAGGATTGTGGAGGCGGACAGTTCCTTCACCCGAGACCTGGGCGTTCAGTGGGGCGGCGATTATACCAACGCAGGGGGCCGTTCCACCTCCCAGCTTTTCGGGGCCCAAAGAGGTGAGTTTAGTTCTGGAGGCTCTCCCGGGGGCAGCAGCCCGAACTTCGGGGTAAATTTGCCGCCGTCCAGTATCACCAGCGGCCTGGGGTTTAATTTCGGCTGGATCGCGGGCGCCACCTGGAACCTGAATCTCCGGTTGCTTGCCATGGAAAACCAGGGCAAGGGCCGAACCATTTCTTCGCCCAAAGTGCTCACCCTGGACAACAAACCTGCGACCATCAAGCAGGTCACCAAGATTCCGTTCCAGGTTATTGAGGACAATACAACGAGCATCAAGACGGAAGAGGCCGGCATCACGCTGAGCGTCACGCCTCAAATCACCAGAGATGAGCGCATTCGCATGGTGATTCACGCCGAAAAGGGTGCACCCGATTGGTCAAATACCGTCAAGGGAAACCCCGCCATCGATACGAACACGGCGGACACGGAACTGTTCGTCAACGACGGTCAGACCATCGTCATCGGCGGGATTCTCACAACGGTGGACACCCTGAGTGAAGCCCGGACCCCTTTTCTCCACCAGGTGCCCGTGCTGGGCTGGCTGTTCAAGCAACAGCAAACCGTCAGGAACAAAGACGAGTTGTTGATTTTTATCACACCCACGATCATCAGACTGGAAGATGCGGCAACGGGGAGCTAGCAACCGATGATGAAGCGGAAGCAACTTCTGGGAACCATGCTTTCCCTCTGGATAGCGGTGACGGGCCTGTATCCGGCATCTGCACGGGCTGAGGAGGGCCGTAGCCAAACCTACCCCCTTGACGCCGGTATGTACTATACCATTAAAAAGGGGGATACGCTCTGGGACCTTTCCCGGCATTTTTTCGATTCACCCTGGGTTTGGCCTGATCTTTGGGAGAAAAACCAACAGATCCCCAACCCGCACTGGATCTATCCCGGCAATCGCATTCGTATCTACAGCCGGGAAGGATTGGAGTTGGAAAAGATGCACATTCCCGGGACGGCTCCGACAGCCCCCTCTGCCGCATTGCCCGAGAAAAGCCGGAAACCGTCTTATTTTAATTATCCGGCCATCGACAGCGTCGGGTTCGTCAGAACACCGCTCACGCCCTATGGCACGGTGACCAAGGTCATCACAGCCAGGGAACTTATCAGCAAGTCGGACATGGTCTATGTCCAACCGGCCAAGAATGCCGCGTTTACGTGCGGAGACCGCTTTACCATTTACCGAACGCCGGGGGCGGTCCGAGACCCGGCCACCCATGCCCGTATCGGAGTGCAACACTATATCGTGGGTATTCTTGAGATCATGGAAATCGCTCGGCCCTATTGCACGGCAAAGGTGATTCAATCGTTCCGACACATTGAAGACAATGATCTTCTGATGCCCTACGAAGCCCGATCCCCGAAAATTGCGATTTCCGACAGCCAAAGGAGTTTTGACGGCCGAATTGTGGGGGTTGAAGAGGCCGGCGAGCTTGTAGCTCATCAAGATCTTGTCTTTATCGATAAAGGACAAAAAGACGGCGTGAAAGCAGGCCAGTACTACAGTGTCTATTATCAGCCGGAAGTCCCGGATCAAAAAGCCCGGATCAAAGCCCTGTTGCCCCCGATCGATCTGGGCACGATTCTGGTGCTGCATGTGGAAGAAACCACAGCCACAGCCCTTGTTACCGCAGCAAAAAAGAGCATTGATATAGGTAAAAATCTCCGCACGCCGCCATCCCTGTAGCATTCGGTCAGTGGTCACGGGTCATTAGTCAACAGTCATCAACTAAGACAAAACCGAAGCAATCTTGGACTAACGACCGAAAATCCATCTCAGAGTCATCCCGCCAAAAAGAATTGCCTAGTGGATGAAGTAAACAAGGCGATAAACGCGTAGTCTTAGGGTGTCAAGCTCGAAGAACCGACCTTTTCCTCGTAAACGGATAAAAGAAAAATGGTGGCCAGCGGCTGGGTAAAAAGCAAACCGATAAAAAAAGAGCCCCCAATCCCTACAATGGCTAAAAACAAGATGGCCACCACGATATGCTCAGATATATTGTTCTTGACAGCCATCGCATAGCTTTCCTTTATCGCTTCCACCAATCCCAATTTCTTGTCGGTCATCAGCGGCAACATATACAGGCAACAAAAGGACACCGCTATAATAACAAGAAATCCGGGAATGACCAACAGCATGAATCCTACGATAACAGCGATAAAAACGATCACCCCAAAGGCAAATAACGGTAAAAACAAACCCATTTGCGAAAACAGATCCTGGATTTTCGGCTCGCGACCATCCCTCATCATGAGAAGAATGGATTGCATGTATCCCGCCATCATTACAGGGGCAAGAATGCCCAAAGTCACAAACGAGACGCCGACCATGACCAGCGTCATTAACACCAAGGACACTATGTACTTTAACGTCAGCTCCCATGCCGAAACCATATGTTTCTTGAAATCCATTTTTTTTCCTTTCCTTTTTACCCCAATGTGTGGCACCAATCATTGACCAGCCATCGTCAAAGCCCTTTTCTTTCAAACCATAGAAATAGTGCCCCACTTCCTCCCAGCAAAAAGGCAATGATCAGCCAGTGATTTATTCCAATGATCTGCGGCAAAGTAATTTTGCCGAAATCACCCCACGTCAGCACCGTTGCCTTTAGCCGAGGATAAACCTCAACAAACAGGGCGCCGCCTGCAAGCATGCCGAGAATCCCCCACACAGCATCCCAGCGGCCTTCGCCCAAAGCCCCCGCCGAGGTCCCCGGGCAGTAACCCAGCAAGCCCCAACCAAGTCCAAAGAGCAATCCCCCCAAAATGTTTCCCCCCAAAACCGTCGATTTTACCGAAAGCTTTGCCAACCCCAGGTCGGCAAGAAGGTGGACCCCCACCATGCCCACCAGAATAGTTGACAGCATAAACTTCACGATAGTCATGTCCATAAATCGCAGAGCTCCAAGTTGCCTGTCGTAGCGAATCACCTCGGCTTTCTGCAAAAGAAATCCAAACAAAATACCTGTAACGAGACCATAAACGTGTTCATTCATGACCGATCACCTCCACCATATAGAAACCGGGCAACGATAACTCCACCGATAAAAAAGCAGATCAAGGCTACAAATCCGCTCACGGCCAGCTGAAGCGAACCGCTCAGCCCGTGGCCACTCGGTCAGCCGCCTGCCAGGCGAGCCCCAAACATGGCAATCACCCCGCCCGTGAACGCCACAACCCAACGCTTGGCTTTGCCGGAACCAAATCGGCCTTCCCACATATTTGGCACGGCCTGCCATCGGAAAGTTCTGCCCGTGGTCGAGGCAATGAGGGATCCAATGAAAATGCCTACCACGAACATCCACTGCCAGTCAATTTTGGGAACCTTTTCTATAAAATAGTCCATCTTGGCCACGCGTCCGGCATCAAACACCTTCTCAATGAGACCTGCTGAACGCACAAATGTCGTGGATGCGCCAAAATACTTGGCTGCTATCCAAACGGAAAGAATGAGCACCACACCACTCAGGGCTCCGGCAAGGTAGGGATTCCAGTCTTTTTTTGTGTTTTTCATAAGCAACACCTCCTCAATCCACCGGGTTTCTCGTCAACCGAGCACACGGAAATCGCATCCGACTCCCATGAATAAATCATACAACCGGAGGCAAAAAGCAAGGGCAAAGCATAAAAACTTCATAAGACTTTGGTCCCTTGAAAACCCAAGGGTTTCAGAGAGCATCAGATTTCAATTCGGGGCATTGTTTGAGAAAACCACCTTCCATACGCAAGGATTAAGACAGCAGGTCCACTTCACCCGAGGAGCACACCAGAAGCGTGGTCGGCAGTTCGGCTAAGATTGCTTCAAAATACCGCTGAAACGCTGCTGCGTCGCCTTCTTCCGGAACCGTGAAGCCCAGCAGAATCACCGAGGCGTCTTTGGAATGGCGCTCAAGCACGCCGGGGAACGGATCCGTGGAAACGAGGACTTGGACCTCAGCATCCACCCTGGCGGCATCCAGCAACCCCCGCAGGGATTCCGTCGAGGGTTGTCTGCCTGCTTCATCCGAAACCAGGCGCAACAAGCGGATCTTTGCCCCTGACCACTCCCAGTTCAGGGTCAGCAAGTGGGCCAACATGATCATCAGCGCGCCGTTTTCTAATCCGCGCCACCACACATCAATCCGCCTTTGCCGGTCTCTCTTTGGAAGTCCATCGTCTTTCAGGAGAATGAGACTCATCCCGAGCAGCCGCACCGAATTCAGGCAACGCTCAAACGCTTCGGCGCGTTCAGGATCGGACGACCAGCCCATCAAGACAAGGTTGGGCCGAAGCGGCCCGATGAGGTGTCCTTGAAGCAGCGCCGTAAAGCCCTCATCCAGGTCCCGGGACACCACGACTTCGGACAGGGCATTGAATTCGTTGTCCCGGACGAAACCTTCCAGTTGGGCTATTGCCGTCTGTCGGAGGCCCCCAATCTCCGCAAGATCTCCCACCAGAACACGGGCCAACACAACCAGGCCCCTCTCCTCACCAATCCACAGGCCGTACATGGCCATGGCAAATCTGGTTTCCGGGTTTCCCGTCAGCACCAACACCGTAGGCCGCCAGTTCTTCGGATGAAACGGAAACCTTGCCAGCTTCAGTAAATACCGCCTCAAACGAGAATAGGCGAAACCCCACCTTGCATCGCCAAAACGCACCCGAAGCACTTTGCGGCGAAGCAACATATACAGTCCGGCAACCGCCACGGCAGCCGACACGGCGGCTGGAGCATTAATCAACAGCGCCGCACCCGCACAAGCCAAAGCCCCGAGCAGGGCCGGCAGCCAATGATAGTATTTAAATCGCGGCCGAAAGGAGGGGTTTCCTGCAAAAGACTCGACAAAAGCCGCCAGATTAACCATTCCGTACGTGTAAAGGAAGAACATAGTCACTATCGCGGCCAGAATATTGAAAGCGCCGCCCACCGAATCTTGGCCGGCCCACAGGATGACGGCCATGGTGATTGCCAGCGTCAGGCCCAGCGCCCGACGAGGCTCGTCCCCCCGACGAGACCCCCGGCCAAAAGCACGTAAAGATTGCATGACCTTATCCCGGGCAACGGCCTGTAACACACGCGGAGCACCCAAAAAAGAACCGAGAGCGCTGGACAGGGTCGCGGCAAACACCCCGGCCACCACCATAAAACCAGCCCCAAACAATGCCTGGTCGCAAAGAATTTCGAAAGAAGCGTTGAGCAATTGAGGCCGCAGCTGCGCCCCGCCGACCACCAGAATTTGTGTTGCATAGACCAGAAAGCCCACTCCCACCGCGGCCAGGGTCCCTCGCGGAATGGACCGGCCCGGATCTTTCAGATCGCCCGACATGTTGACCCCGGCCATAATGCCGGTCGCCGCCGGAAAGTAGATGGCGAACATGCTCCAAAACGAACCGGCGGAAGTGCCGTACTCAGCAGACCAGTTCCTCAGAAACACATCATGCTCGAAATGGACGACCGCGCCTCCCATAAAGGCCAAGATGGACATGCCCAGGACCGCCATAATCAAGTACTGGGCTTGAATAGCCCACTTGGCGCCCACATAGGCAATAGCAAACAAGCCCACTGTCACAATCAAGGCGATCGTTTGAAAGTGGCAGGCTTTTTCCGGAAACGTTCGGACCAGGGCTTCCGTAAACCCCAATATGTAAAACGGTACTGAGATAGCCTGCGCTGAATACAGCGCCAGTCCGATGGCGCCGCCGAACTCGGGCCCCAGGGAGCGGGAAATCAGAAAGTATGCGCCGCCTCCGGATATGGGTGTGTTGGTAGAGACGGCCGAGATGGACAGCGATGTCACCATGGTAATGCTTTTGGCAAGCAAAAGAATCAACAGCGCGTGAAAAATGCCCGCCTGGCCGATCACATAACCGGAACGCATGAACATAATGACGCCGAGAATGGTCAGAATGGAAGGGGTAAACACGCCGCCAAACGTGCCCAGCTTGTTTCGAACAACGGCGCCGTGGTTTTCCTTCGCTATACCTGATAATTTCATGCGTTCTTGCACATGTCGATGCGTGATTCGTAGGGTTTACGGGGGTCGTTCTTTCACCGCCCCGCGTTTCGTCATCGGACGATGGTCTTCAGCTTCTCACGGCAAGCGTCGTAGGCGCGGTCCGCCAAGGCTCGAAGTTCACCGCTGATTGTGTCCAAAGCCGGGAGCACCAGAGGAGGCATCAGATCACACTGTTGCGTTGATACAGGCTTAAAGCGAAGGGTCTTTTCCACCGAGGCTATTTCCTCGGGAGTAAAATTGTCCCCAAGGAAATGCTTTCTTTGTATGGCCTCAACATCCATGTCTTTAAAGAAGTTGATGATGGTGAGCAGGTCGTAGTTCTGTTCAAACCTTTTCAAGTTATGGTTGACGGCATCGCATTCCTCTTTCAGGTTGTCATAGCCATCCCTGTATTGCTGATTCCAAGACAAAAGCCTGCGGTACGATTCTGCAATCAATCTTCTAAAGCGACCCCTTTGTGTTAAGCCCACGGCCTTGATAAACCGAAGTCCTTTTCGAAAACCGCGGTCTTGGGCGAACCTCTGAAAAAACGGGGGCTCCTCGAGATTCAGGACGCGGGCAAATTCCTTTACAAACCGAGATTCGACGAGCAATTCGTATATACGGGCAAATCGTCTGTAGAGTTGGTCCTGGAGGCGGAGCGTCTGTTCAATGAGTTCCCCGACATACCGGGTCTGTTCGTCTATCAACCGACGTTCGTACAGGTATTCTTCGATGACCTGCTCTTTGACCTCGTGCGTGAGTGCCGATATAATGTCGTCTTCCATCGTCAGTCTCCGTTTTGAACCGCTCAAAAAAATTGCTCGTGGCGAGATTTGTCCGGGGTTCTCTATCGCTTTCGGGCCTTATTGTGCCGGACGAACGGCTGCCTCCACCAAGGTCAAACCTATGGATGCAGATTCCAAATGACAAAGGACTGCTTTGCCGGACAGCGTATGCCAGGATGACATTCTTTCTTTGAATGCAGTGGACATCATCGGACAATCGCCAGACCCACGCGCAGGGCCTCGGTCCGATCCCGATAATCAATCAGGCTTTCCGCCAAGGCATTCACATACTGGACGTGGAAATAAAAATCGAAATTATGGAACAAAAACCAGTGTAATGGATACGTGAAATCCACTTGTGTCGACACCCCCTCATCAGCCCACCGCAGGTGTGAGCCCAACACGAAACTATCCACCTTTCCCATCTTCATTTCCAGGTCAAAATACCCCCTGTAGTCTTTAAGATCAGGATTGGTATCGTCGTCGTTGTGGACATACACCCACATCTTTGGGGCGACCTGAATGCCCAGTCGGGTGTCCTCGTCGTAGAAAATAAAAAAGGGCTTGGCATACAGGAGGTTCGTACTGCGAGACAGGTCTCCTCCGCGGCCGTTCGACTCATGCTGGAATCCCGTCTGGAAAAAAAGACCTTGTATCCAAGAAGAACCGCCCTTGATATTGGGTGACAGGTAAAACACCTCCGGCTTGTAGATGGTATCTTCAAATGGGGCCGAGTCTGACTTCAGATCCCAGAACGATGTCTGGGTATAGCCGAAATGGAGGCCTTTTAACCAGGGAGAATCTTCAACCATCTCCATTGAGGGGTTGAAAAACCGGTACTTGAAACTGAGCTGAAACTTGCTCTTTTCCGGATTGGCCCCCACAAGAAAATACAGCGGCTCATAGGCGGCCAGATTAACCAGATAGGGTTGGTACAAAGTAGACAGCGAGTCGAGCGTGGGGTAGGCTTCCGGCTCATCGGCTTCATCGACAGAAGCAAGCTGGGTTTCAGGCTCTTTAACGGCAGCCACGGCGAACATCACTGCTGCCCCATGAAACTCGCGGACTTCCATGTACACCGGGCCTTGGAAATCTGTGGGAACAATGAATTCATACCGCCCCTTAACAAACCCATTTTTCCCCACCGCAGCGGGCATCTCCGTCAATGGCTCTGTTGCCGTAGCTACGACCTCCTCAGTGTGATTCCCAGCACCAATCCGACACGATACCCGGGCCGGAAGAATTACATGCGCCATCTCATCACCCGTATTGTGCACATAGACGGAAAATTCTGCCATCTGGCCGGATCGGGGCGCCTCTTTGGGCGGCTTAATGATTATATCCAGATGGTCTCGTGCGGCCGCGGTGCCGACCAACAAGATCCAAACGGCACAAAACAAAACCATCTTAGCATTTTTCCCCAATGCAATCCGCGGATTCAACAATTTGCGTCACCATTCTTTCCCGATGGCAGTGTGGGACCGTTTTGGATCTTCAGTCGATGTCCAGTTTCTTCGCCGGCCACCCTGCCAGCCAACCTACCACGAAACCCACGGCAAACGTCCCCAACAATACCAGTATTCTGGATGCCTCGGCCTTCCAGAAAAGAAACCGGACTCCTACCACCTGGGTGTTTTGCACAACGAAAATCACAAAAAGCAATCCGACGGCCAGAATAATCCAGTGCTTCATGGTCACGACCCTTTTCCTCCTGCTGCAAGCTGGCACAACTGGTTATTTTTATGAAATACAATACGTTAACCCTATGGAAACAAACAAAAGCAATTTTTGATGCCTTCGGCTTGCACGTGATTCCTCGTTATCGATGAACAAAACAACTATGGCGCCGAATCTTTTCCTGGTCGGCATCTCCGTCAAAACATGCTGTTAGAGCCATCTCTTTTTCCTGAAGTAAAACAGAAGTCCTACAGAAATGATCATCATAACCCCCCAAGCCATGAAATAGCCCCATCGCCATTCCAACTCCGGCATATAGGTAAAATTCATGCCATATACGCCCGCCAGAAAGGTCAACGGAATAAATATGGTGGCAATGATCGTCAGGACCTTCATAATCTCGTTCATCTTATTGCTCACCGTAGAAAGGTATATGTCAAGCATGCCGGCCATGATGTCACGATAGGATTCTATGGTATCGATCGCCTGAATGGTATGGTCATAGACATCGCGCAAGAATACAATGGTTGATTGGTGTATCAGCGCTATTTCTCCTCTGGCCAAAACACCGACCACTTCTCTCAACGGCCATATCAATCTCCGCAGAAAAATCATTTCCCGTTTCATGTAGTGAATACTTTCCAAGATCTCCGGCGTGGGCTTGTCGATCAGATCCTCTTCTAAAAGTTCCATCTGTTCCCCGAGCGTCTCGAGCACGACAAAATAATTGTCCACCAGGGCATCCATCAAGGCATAGGCCAGATAGTCGCATCCGGCTTTCCGGATGCGGCCTTTGCCTTTTCGAATTCTTTCCCTCACGGCGTCAAACACGTCTCCGTCTTGCTCCTGAAAAGAAATCAGAAAGTGTGAACCCAGAATGAAGCTTACCTGCTCTGCCTTGACCTCATTGTCTTCCTTGTCATGGTAGAGCATTTTCATAATAATGTAGACGTATTCGTCAAAAACCTCTATTTTCGGTCTTTGTGCGGTATTGACAATATCCTCCAGAATAAGGGAATGAATATCGAACAACTTTCCAATTTGCTCAACAGCACCTATTTCATGAACCCCACTGACATTGATCCAAGACACGGACGGTTCGGCTTTTACAGGCGTTAAATCCCGGATATTTTCAACGGCCCTTTCCTGGAATTGTTTTTCATCGTAGTCAATAAGGTTGATAGTAACCTTTTCCGTCCTTTTTTCCCCCACATGAACCAGGGTTCCCGGTGCAAGCCCGATCTTTTCAGACCTCTTATTGACAAGCCCTTGCATGAACCCCCCACCTCCCGGCCGCTCAAAAGCACCGACGTATTATGTCCGTTAAAAAGTCCACTAAGATCTTGTTATAAGAACACAAAGGCACAGACTTTTCAAGAACAACCTCAAGGGGCCATCATGCCGTCATGACAGAAGCGTTCCCGAACCAAAGTCCGGAAGGTTAAGGTCGCCGGGAGGCTTCTGAAGCAACCATGCCTGTCGAAACCCTTTCGCACACGGTACAAATATGTTAATCAGAGTTCAGCAGTAGAGAGCTGCGGGCATAAAGACGGCCCCCTTAAGGGGGTCATACTCTGGTGGTAGCGCTATTTTTGTTGCTGTTGGAAACGCATCGGCACAGTCTTGTCGCTTTCGTGTTTCCGGCATCCCGGTATAGAGGAACTCCAATGACATCCCGGATTGAAAAGCTGCAACTGGGAACCCCAAGCCGGATTTTCCAGACCCTTGGCCTTATGACCTTGGGCAGCGTCCTGTGCGCCGTGGCCATAAAAGGCATTTTGATGCCATATGGCTTCCTTAGCGCCGGGTTCATGGGAATAACGCTTGGTATCCACTATCTGCTTCCATGGTTGTCGGCTTCCGCCATCTACTTCCTGCTTAATGTGCCGGTCTTTGCTTTGGGTTGGAAATATGTGGGCAAGCGTTTTTTCCTGTTCAGTATAGCCGGTATGTTCATTTTTTCGGCGGCCTTGCAGTGGACCGATCTGTCCATCCCGGTTCGAGACAAAATCCTCGCTGCATTTCTGGCCGGACTGATCGGAGGAGCAGGGGCGGGCATCATCCTCAGATCGCTCGGGTCGGCAGGCGGCCTGGACATTTTGGCGGTTATCCTGTTGCAACGGTTCTCGATCAGCTTGGGCGCCACGAGCCTTGTTTTCAACAGTCTGATCCTGGCCGTAGGCGCCGTTGTTTTCTCCGTAGATCTGGCGCTTTATACGCTCATATTTATCTACGTCAACGCAACAATCATGAACCTGGTTGTAACGGGATTAAGCCAAAGAAAAGCCGTCTTCATCATTTCCCGCCACTGGCAAGAAATTGCTCAAACCATATTTGAAAGGATCAACAGGGGAGTAACGGTCATCAAGGGCCAAGGAGGCTATACCAGGCAAGAACAGGAAATCCTCTACACGGTCATCACGTTTCGCGAATTGGTGCGTTTAAAAAAAATTATTCGGGAAGTAGACCCCAATGCCTTCATGGTCGTAACGGCAACCGTGGAAGTCATGGGACACCGCATCGGCAACCAGCCCCACTGGTAGCGGACATCCAGCCGGATTGGCTTTTAAAAAATCCGGGCGGCCCCGGGTAAAAGATCCTGACCCAAAGATCCGGGCTTTCTGCGTCGAATCAAAAAGTCCACCCGAACAAAACGGCACCCACAAAACATCAAAACGTATAACCGATGGCAAAATGAAATCGCCCCGAGTCCTCGCCATCCACCGGGTCGATGTTCCTTCCGTACAGGATCCCGATGGGACCGATCGGCGTAATGTATCTTAATCCGGCGCCCACCGAACTGCGGAATGTATCTGCGGTTTCATGGTCAACAAAAGTATTGCCGATCCGTCCCACATCGCAGAACAGCGCAAACTCGAAGTTGGCGCCAAGATCGATCCTGGCCTCCACACCGCCCGACAACTGGGACCGTCCGCCCAGAGGATCGCCCATTGGATCGAAGCAAAGCAGATTTTCATCAAAACCGCGCACATCAGAAACGCCGCCCAAGAAAAACAGCTGATCCTCAGGGATGGTTGCGGATACGCCGTAAGGGTCGAGATACCCCGCACGGGCCGTCCAGGCAAAGGTCAACCGAGACAGGGGGGTTACGTATTGTCTGAAATCGGCGCGGTATTTCAGGAAATTATCGCGATCATTGGTGAGCCCCTTGGAAATGTCAACACTCAATTGAACCAAGCTTCCTTGTGTGGGCCGGATAAAAGAGTCCCTGGTGTCGTAGCGGACGGAGGGGGTTGTGACGAACAGGCTTCTCGGATCGAAATCGACAGGCTCTTGACCAAGCACCACATCCTCGAGTTTGTACTGCTGCCTTCTTTCGAAACGAAAGCCCAGACCGGTTGTAAGATGTTCGGACCAAGCCCGTCCCAATCCCAGGGATGCCCCATAGATATCTGTTCCGAAGTTTTTATTGAATTCCTCTCTTCGCTCCGAGAACGCGCCGGCATCAGCCGATATCTTGGAGCCGAAAAGTCTCGGTTCTTTGATTCGTGATTCTGCTCGATAGCCGATCTCACTGACCTCGACACCCAGCCAGCCGTCTTTGTTTGTTCCGAAAAGATTATGGTCGCCCACCTTTGCGTGCGCATAAAGACCACTCTGGGACTCGTACCCGCCTCCCAGTTCAAAAAAATACGGCTTTTTTTCCTCCACTTCGACGATAAAGTCGACCTCTTGCCTTTTTGCCTTCAACCCGACAGCCCTGATTTTAACGGAATCAAACAGGTCCAGGTCCCGGATATTTCGCTGCCCTTCGAGCATTTTCACGAGGGAAAACGGAGCGCCCGTCTTCATGGTGAAGGCCCTGTTTAAGATTTTCTTTTTGGTCCTGAAATTTCCACGATAATACACCTGGCCCGCCTTGACAAAAGGCCCCTCAACTATCGTATAAGTTACGAAAGCCTGGGACCTGTCTTCACTGAACTCGACATCCCCGGTTACTTGAACATGCGGATAGCCTCGCTCGGAAATGAGAGCGGTGAGCGCATTTTCGTCGCTTTGCACCATGTGGGTTCGAAATGGCTCTTCGTGTTTAAGCCGAATCGTTTCCAAAGCTTCCTCTTCACTGATAGCCGCAAGACCGGTAATCCGGGTAAACGAAACCATGGTTTGAAGGCCCTCGTGGATCTCCAGGGTAATCAGGGCCTCGTTTTTGCCCTCATTCCAATCGATGTGTTGTTCCACCCCGGCCTCGAGATATCCATGCGTCGCATATAGCGTTTTGACGGCATACACATCCTCGCTCAGCGTTTCCGGAACAAAGGCCCCTTTTTGCATGAAACCGGCCGGCCGGGTGAGTATTTGTTTTCGAATCTCCTTCTCGGCCAAAGCCCGATTGCCTGTTATCCGGATCGCCCGAACGGTTGAACGTGGACCCTCGTGGATGCTCAAAAGAATCCTTCGTTTTTCCAGCTTGCCTTCATCAAGGCCGGTTTCGTTCATTGTGACCTCGGTCTCCAGGTATCCGGCCTGTCTGTACCGCTCTTTTATTTTTTTTACGCTCTTTTTAAGTCCCAGATCGTTTTTGTTCCCTTCCTGGAACAGGACAAGGTCTTTTCGCAAGGTACGGGTCCAGAATTCTTCGTTGCCTATGATCACGACGTGATACAAACGGCCTTCTTCGATATTGACAGTCACTAAAGGACCCATCGTTCCAGGTTCCTCCTGAATCACATAAGAGACGACCGCATCAGCGAAACCGGATTTTCTGTAAAACGCGATAAGTGTCTCAATGTCTTTTTTCAGGTCTGGCTCCACGAATCTGCCGGCATATCCAGGCAGAAACGACACCCGGTAGGTTTTCATTTTCCACCGGAGCCTGTTTGTTGAGAAGGCCCTGTTGCCATGGATCATAAGCCCCCGGAGTTGTTCGTAAGGCCCTTTGTCAATGCGTATCTGAACCACCACATGGCCATCTTCGTTGTCCTCGTAGGCGGCTACTGCAATCTCCGGTGTCGGAAACCCGGCCTGAATAAACAGGTCTCTGACTGCTGATTCCTGCCTTGCCAGTTTTTCCTCTGTATACGTGTCTCCCACAAAAATCGTCATGGCCTTGAGAACTTCCCTTTCAAAAAGAGGAAAGGCCCCCTCAATCTTGACGTCTTTGATGAGCCGGAAAGGGTTTAGACGAAACCGCAGAATGATATCTTTTGCCGCCCCTTCGGAATCCACGTGGACGTGTCGAAACAACCCGGATTGCCTTAGAGCGTCAATGGCCGCGTTGATCTTATCGTCAGAAAACGATTCCCCCTCATGCAAATCCATAAGGTCCTTGGCCAGTTCGACCCAATAGGCTTTTTCTCCCGGAAAATCTTCGATTTCCAACAGTACCTTAGCAATCACAGCGTCGGAGACGACCCTGCCGGCCGATTCCCCGTCTACGGCATAAACCCCATTGCCAACCCATACAAAGACCAGGAAAACCACAACAGCAGGCAGGCCGCGATAAAGCCATGCTTTTCCCAACGAACTTCCCCCTGTGTTTTCTTATTGAATGCTGCCTTATCGAAATTCGAGCCTATACTTGATCTCACCGCCGAAGACACCTTCCGTGTCCTGAGACCCGCTAAACAGGATATTTTCCAGGAATCTGTATTCCGCAACGGCTCGTTCGACAATATTGCCTTCCTTGGACTCAGTAACATACTTGACGCTCAAGCGCCTGGAAAGATCCTTTCCCACCGTCACGCGAAAGGCGCCCTGGCCGTTTTCGGCGCCCACCTCGACCTCCAGAGTATCCAGCCCCGTAGCTTCTTTGATATCATCGCTCAAGGTCCCGGCCATGGCTTCGGCCAACATTTGCGCTGGTGATTTGCCGGCGCCGCCCTCTCCTGCAATGAGTTCCCTTGTTGTCCGGCCGACCAAGAGCAGAGACAAAATGTCTCCTTCTTCTTCCGGTGGAACAGACGTAAGCTTAAGAGAAAGGGCCTCGGGCGTGCCCGCAAGGACAATGACAATATCCCAGTGCCGCACTGTTGTCTCGGCTTCTATATCGATGTACGCTTCCGTTTCATAGGGATTGGAAAAATCGACAAATCCCTTCTTGACTTCAAATGTCTTCTTTCGGTATTGGATCGTTCCCGATTCTACGGCGGCCCGACCCTGGATGATAGGATTTTCAAGTGTCCCCACAATACGCAAATCCGGATTGATCTCCAGGTACGCGAGATTGTTGTCCACAATCAGGGCGTCCCGGCGTTTGATGGAAATATCCAGGCTGGTGTTCCTGAAAAAAGGATGCGCGCTGTGACCCGGAGGCGTGTACCGGCGTTTCCTCCCGGTTCCCTCCGGAAGAATGCTCAGGCGCACGTCCTTATAGTAGGTGCCTTCCAGAAGCACAACGTCTCCCCTAACGGCAGCCTTTTCCCAAGTTCCCTCCATGTGCAGATCTGTGTTGAGCAAAAGATCCAGGGTATCTGGAAGCTTAAAAGGAACGGCATCGGTCTTCAGTTGTGCATGCATCGTCTTGGGCCGGAGATGTTCCATGTCCATTTTTCCCGTGAGCACAAAAAGGCCTCCATCAAGCTTGCCGCGCATTTCATCAACCACGACCTCACGGGAACTGATCTGCACCCTGCCTTCCAGGCCATCCAGTCTCTGAAAGAGTCCGGGGACGGTAAAGCCGACCTGCCCCATGGTCACCTCGGCACTTATCCGAGGCTGGTCTTGCGTTCCTTCCACACGGCCGGAAAGCACCAGGCGCCCTTCCAGATCCGGCAGGGCTTCAATGAAAGGTGCCAGGGTCTCCAGAAAAATATCTCCTTGGACCTCCATGGCCACAGGCCCGTTTAGTTGTGCTGTGCCATGAAACTGTATGTTTCCATCGGCGCCTACAGCCAGTATAACGGGCGACATAGACACCTGCCGGTCCTTGACAACGGCTTTGAGGCTTTCCGTGCGAACCAAGTCCTTGCCTTTCCAAGACAGCGCCAATCTTTGCATATCCAAAGAAGCCTGGAGATCCGCCAGGGCTTCCAAATTACCATGCACCTCAATGTTTCCCGTGGCCCTCCCACCGAAATCGACTTGATCGGCAAGCCTGAAGTACGGCTCCAAATCGGTTTCATCGAATTGGAGCGACACGGAAAAATCGCGCTTTGCCAGATTGTACGTCCCGTCAAGGTTGAAATGATGCCTTGCCGAGATTCGGGCCAGTTGGTTTTCCATGCCGACCGTAACGGCCAGGTCCTCCATGGGATGGCCCCACATGTGGAGGCCTTGAACCGAGATTTCCCCATAGGCCTTCGGATCTTCCCACTGCCCGGTAACGGCGATGTTGCATTTTAGAATGCCTTTTGCCGCCGCCTCCTTGTCCAGAAAGTCGATATGGTCCAAAGAAACCCCGTTTGAGACCAGATTGAGATCAAAGTGCCTATCAAAAGAGATCCATCCATGTCCTTCGATAATTTCTTCAGGCATAATCACCAACTGAAAAGACTTGAACAAAAGCTTCTCTCCATCGAGTATGGCGAGCAGATTGACCCCGTCAAGCTTCTGAATGCCGAAGTCGAGTTTTGTCCCCTCGATACTGACGGCGCCCTCCGGCTTTGAAAGGCTTCCCTTCAGTGTGGCGGCTATTGCCAGATCGCCACTTGCCGTATCATGAAAATCGTTAAGGGCTATCCGCCCCTCTTCCACTTTAAGTTCAAAAACAGGATCTTGGACCCTCTGCCGGCCGCCCTCGTGAAAAATCCCGATCGTTCCGCTTGCCCGGACGGACGAATCGGCATGATGAAGCGACAACCGGCCAATACGGAACGTCCCTCCGGCAAAGCCAAGGGTTGTGTCCAGATCTCCTAATCGAACGGTTTGAATAGCCACGCCCTTGCCCTGCAAATGCGCCGTTGCCTCGGGGGTCTGGATGCTTCCGGTGACATGGACCCGGCCATCCAAAACACCCCTTACAGCATTGTCTTTCAAAAAATCCGAGACTTGGACGTGACGCATGGCCAATGACAGGTCCAGCGGCAAATCGGAATTTTTCCCGGAAGTCTTTTGATAGATGCCCACGCGCCCCTGGCCCTCTATCACGGAGCCTTGGTTTTTCAGGCTCAATTCGGCCAACTCCAGGTTGCCGGTTTCATCCAACACCCCGACAATGTGGAGACCTCCAAAGACATAGTCTCCGAAGTGCATTGCTTCCCCGTCAAAAACAAAACGGGCTTCAGGCGCCTCGATCACACCGGATACATCCGCCTCAAGCACTAGGCTGCCGGATACGCCCGGAATGCCGAACGAAGTGAGCACGGGCATCATGTCGGGACTTTCAACGCGCAAGCTCCCGGTGATTCGTTCTGATGAGATATCAAACGCGCCCGTGGCTCCGATCGTAACATGATCTCCTTCTACGTGAAGACGTTGTATGATGACTTCGCCGTCATCAAGGTTTGCCCGGCCCTCCAGGAGCCAATCCCCGGCGTAGCGCCCGTCTGCCGATGAGAGCCTTCGCGCGTCGGCCTTTAGTTCGGTGTTTGCCGACATGGATTCCGCCGCAAACCCTTTTCCCTCGACCATCAGCGCGGCATCGACCTCTCCCGTCATCTTGCCGACGGCAGGTAAAAACCGGGATGGTTGCATATTTTTTGTCGTCACGGAGACCTTGTAAGGTATGGCCTCCCAATCACGTTCATGACCCAAAAGACCTTTGGGAAATGCCTCCCTCAGATCCGCGTCACTGCTGAGCCGGATGGTGCCCGCAGTTGCATTATCCCAAAGGCCCTCCATCACAAACAGCCGATTCTTTAATGAACCATCAAGGGTCAGGCGGTGTGCCTCATACGCACCCAGCGCCCCATCCCGGCAGTCAAGCCTGAGCGACATCTCAGGATCATCGAGCGTTCCCCTGAAAGTCAACTCGGCAGTGGCGGACCCCGTCATCTTGGATTCTACATTAAAAGCTTCTTTGAAATCGGAAAGCCTTGCAACAACCTGGGCCACAACATTCATTTCAGGCTTCTCAAAAGCATCCTCCACCGTGGCGGCGATGTTCAGCGTTGAGGCCCCCATGACCATATGTATCTGAAAAGGAGCAATCCGTTCTTGCGCCAGGCAGCCCCGAACGGTTACTGCGCCAAATTCGCCTTTCCTTTGGCCTTGTTGGACGCCCAGGGTGCCGACACGCAGATCCATGCAGCCCGATCTTTTGGCCGTATTCACGTTGGCCGCAAGATCCAGGTCTTCCATAGAGGCAACGCGTTTCGAAGACTGATCCTCATAGAACACACGCCCTTTACGGATCTCAAGAGACCGGATCACAAGATTAAACGGCAATGCCGGTCCGGATGGTTGTTCGGGGTCTTGCCTTTTTGCCCGTTCAGGCGTTTCCCGCGCGCCGACAGCCTCCAAGAGATTAACTCCATTTTCTTGTGTTGACCGAACGTTCGCCCAGGGTTTTTCCATCAAAAGAACTTCTATGGCGATATCGCCGCGCAGCAATGGGGTCCAGGCCACATTGACCACAAGACGGTCAAGACCGGCGACAGCTTCCTGCGACGGCATTTTGAGGACAACCTTTTTCAGCTCCGCCCGGCCTCTCCATAACGATACATCCATGGATTCGAACGTAATCGAGCCGGCAATGGTTTTAT
>CAYSGJ010000084.1:0-5179 GCA_964430705.1 uncultured Desulfobacterales bacterium
TCCCGCCCGAACCGCATATGCATCCCCCAGTCAGGCGCCGGAGGGCAAACGCTCGTGTCCCGCTGACAGAGGCGGGCCTTTTTGTTTGGAGTGTTCTTAATCCAGGCGTTGCAAAAATCGAGGATGCTGCTGCACGCGCAAGGCGGCATCCCCTTGCGCAAACTCACGGTGAAGCTGCTGTGATTTTATGCCGATCTTTGACCACCCAATCCCGAAGCGTCGGGAAATGCTTGGCCTTGCCAACCAATAAACATAGGAGTTAACAGGCTCGTAAAAGGACGCGCGAAAAACGTTCTGCACCGGCAGAGGTCCGGCAGGGCCGGCGACTTACGAACGGAGTTGGGAAACAAGGCCCATATTTGGATAACCGCATTTGAATATTCACATATTGCCGTATGCCCTTTTCACAACCTCCGGGCCATAAAATCTCTCTAAACGCCGAACAATAAAGTGACCCCGAGCCATATCCTGGAAATGATCCAAAAACATGGTGTTGACGGCCACACCACCGACAGCGCCGATCAGGGGCACGGCCTGGGCGGCTATCTTTTCGGATACGGTTATGCTGAAACGGGACGCAACCTTGGTAATAAATCGAACCATGGCCGGGGCTCCTTCCCGGGCAACGCCCTGGCCTGCCATATACCGGGCTGCTTCCGACACCGTGCGGGCCAGCGCCGCGCGGACGGCAAAATAGCCCGTCTCAGCAGCATTGTCGCGGGTTGACTTTCCACCCAGTGCAAACACTTCCAGGCAGGCAAGTTTTACTCTGGGTTCCTTGATCTGCTCGCCCTCGCTTCTGGCAATGTCCGCGATCGACCGCAGCATCACCGTCGTAGACACGGGAAGCTCCACAGAAAGCGCCGCCAGCCCGAAAGCGCCCCCCGTGCCACCGGTGACGGCCACAATCATCTTGTGCATCATGTCGGAAGAACCACGGCCGACTTTGTCGCCGAGGGTAAGCAGGGCAAAGTGCAAGGCCTTTTCAAGAGCCGTTTTCGTGGCCTGATTGACCACATCCGACCATGCGGCGGGCAAAAGCGCAAAACCCTTCTCAATGGGCATCCCGATAATGCCGGTGATTTTTGCGGCAAGTCCGGGATTCTCAAGCAGTGATTTTGCGTAACGCAGATCAACCACGTCTTTCTCAGACAGGTTCATCGGACGCCCTTAAACTTTCACCGGACGACCCATTGTGCCGTGTGCCGTCTGCCGGCGTGTCCCGGCGAAACCAATCGGCCCAAAAACTATTCATTCTTTTTCTCACGTTTTGCCTTTTTTTTCTCCTTTGCTGTCTTGCTGGGTCTCTTTTTAACATCTTTTTTGGTGTCTCTTGACTTTGACATTGTCGTCCTCCTCAACAAGGTTAAGCGAATGCTATCTACTTGTTTACTACAATATCACGGCGCCGTGAGGCGGTCAATCGGCGATACAAACCTGCCTTCGGCAAGAAAGGAACTTCCGCAACCAAAAGCGGGAGGACCGGCGGCATGATACGCACAAACATGCATTGCACAGCCGGGAACTGCAGTTTAGCTCAAGATGGATTGGATGAATCAATCAATCATCAGACGGACCGACACGACGGCGCATCTGCTTGATACGACTGCGGTAGCGTTTTGCTGCAAGTTTTTTTTCTTTGGACATCCGGGACGGTTTCGTCTTTATCCGGGGCTTCGGTTTTTCAGCAGCCTTACGAACAAGGGCGACCAGCCGATCCAAGGCGTCTTGCCGGTTCTGCTCCTGAGTGCGGAACCGTTTTGCCTCTATAACAAGGAGCCCTTCTTCGGTGATTCTTCTGCCTGCCAGCTTCGCCAAGCGGGCTTGAACCTCTCGGCTCAGATTGGCGGACCGCTTCACATCAAAGCGCAGTTGAACCGCCGTGGCCACTTTATTCACATTCTGTCCGCCCGGCCCAGAAGCTTTGATGAAATCAAATGAGATTTCATTCTCGTCAATGGCAATCGTCGCGGTAACAGGAATCATCATTTTCCGGAAGCCCCCTGACGGAACGTGACCGTCTACGGCTGCTCGTATTCCAGACTCACCGTCACGGTTCGGTTGAAGGCTCGGCCCTCGGGCAAGGTGTTGTCATACAGGGGATCGTTTGGTCCCACCCCTTCGCAGATGATATTTTCGCCCGGCTTCATGCCTGCATCAAGCATCTGCCGGTAAACAGCATTCGCCCTGCGTTGGGATAGCGCCAAATTATATTCTTCTTGTCCAATGTTGTCCGTATGCCCTACAATGTTAACCACAGCACCGGGAATTGCTTTCAATCTTTCGACGATCCTGTCCACGATCACCCTGTTCCGTCCCTTGATCTCGGAGCTGTCATAGTCAAAAAGAATCAGTGCATATTTTTCCAGGACCTTGTAACCCACCTTTTGGGCAACCCTCTCTTGTCTCTTGATGAATCTCACCGAGGCCGAAGGACCGACAACCTTGATTGCCTGGTCCTTCTCGTCCACCACTTCGATTTCTGCCAGAATATTTTCAAAAGAGCCGATCTTCCCCAAACCGATCTCTTTAAGCGCAATATTGTACACCGGCTCAAGGTCTCCAAATCCCGAACGCGTATCAAAAAGCATTCCATCCCCCTTTAGATTCAGACGCCACTGCTTAACCCCATAGCCGGCATTGATTCGTGGGGTGATCTCAAGAACGTCGGCATCGCTGATTTCCTCCACGTAAGTGCTCTTGGTAACGTCCAGGATCTCCGGAACATCAGATAGTATTTCCACTCGCTGGTTCTCCACCCTGCCCTCATCGATCCGACTGGTGCTCGGCGCTGCCGGCAGATTCCGAACCTCAACGTCCATCCTTGAGGCATCCACACCCCATATGTACCTCAAATATGCCCGGACCGCCTCCGCACGGCCTTGAGATAAGTCGGTCCGGCCTTTTTCCGGGCCATAGTCTGCATTGCAACCCACAATAGTACAATGAACGTCCGGAGAAAACATAAGGCGCTTGCCCAAGATATTCAAGACATGGCGATATTTCTCCATAGCGCCTTTGAGTCGGCTTTCGTCAAAAGACGCGGCCTCCGCTTGGTTGGCAAAAAGCACATACCGATCCTGGATTTCGCTCTCTGCGGTGTCGAAAAAAACGTAGTTCAACAACGGGGAACTATCGATGGTGGTCAATTCCTCAATCGTTATATTTGTCGGCGCCATGGTCAGAGTCCCGGAAGGCGGAAGGATCAGTTCGTGGATTACCGGCTTTGTTGAAACCACGATATGGCTTGCCGTGGTGGTTTCGTACGCATCTCCGTGCACATCCGCCACGTTGATGCTTGCCTCCACAAACTGCGAGCCCGCCAATCGGCGCCTTCCCAGTTCATCCAAGGAAAAAGCGTACAGCCCTTCCAGATCATCGGCGCCCTGTAACGTCTTTATCGGTTCACCGCCTGCCGAAATGCTCAGTTCCCAACGGGCAAGGCCGTATTCCGCCATGATGTCGGGTTGAACCTGAATTGCTTGGATGCCGTTCATTTCAGCAACAAAATCTCCCGCAGAAGCCATCTGGAATGCACGATCTTCATAGAAGATCTCCACACGCTGATTTTCCGCCCTGCTTCCCAATATATCTGGAAGTGCAAAATGCTCCGGTAGGTTTCGCGCTTCAATAACCACCTGCTGAGGGTCGACACCCCACACCTGGTTGAGATACCCGTTCACCGCCTCCGCTCTTTTTCGGGAAAGCGCCACATTGTCCTTTTCCAAACCCACCGAGGCATTGCACCCCACAATACGCGCGCGAAGCTCAGGGTGGCCGGCCAATCTTTTGCCCACAAGATTCAAGACGTGCCGGTAACGGTCCAGGGCCGTTCTAAGCTGCGTCTCATCAAATGCAGCCGTGTCGGCTTTGTCGGAAAAAAGCGTATACCATTCGGGAATGTCACTGCGACCTGTTTCAAAAAACACCATATTTCCCAAAGGAGAGCCGTCCAGCAGTGTCAGTTCTTCAAGGTGAAGGTCTGCCGGCCCCATATTCAGAATCCCCGTCGGAGGATCCAGGATTTTATATGCAACCACATACTGGTGTCGCAAAGAGGTTGAAAAATCTCTGAAGATAGGCAACAGCGCCGTGGCGGATGAAGCTTTCCAAAGCTTTCCTCCATGAACGTCGGCCAACGATTTGAGAAAAGGATCCGGCGTTGCCGTAGGCATGTAGTCAATGGCGTACACTTTAAGGTTTGTTACCTTGGCCGAAGCGGATTCCACGACGCCGCGGCCAAAAGCGCTGTTGATATCTTCTCCGTCGGAAAAGATCACCAGCAGCTTGTTTTTCTTCTCAGGCATCTTTTGCGCAAGGTCTATGCCCTTTAAGATCGCCTCGTACAAATATGTTTTATCGGTCAGCCCCGCATCAAAGCCGGTCTCAAAAAACTGCTTCAATTGGGTAGCGTCATTCGTTCGCAAGTCCTTGGTATGACACACCCACTCACCTACGGGTTGGCCGCCCTTTTGGTCGAACACAACGACATGAACATCGTCGATGGGCCGAAGGATTTTAAAAAACTCCTCCAGAGCGATCAGGAGCGGCCCGACAGCTTTTCGTTGCTTCATGGACACCGAATTGTCCACCACAAAGACCAAATTCAACCCAACATCTTCGCTGGTTTCCAAAGGCTTTACGGAAAGCAGTATCGCCTTCTTATCCCCTTTTTGTACAATAAAGTTTTCCCGTGTAAGGCCTCGCACGGGTTCACCTGCATCATCCGCCACGGAAACCAACAGGCGATCATCCTCCAGCAGTTGGTAGTCTATTCTTGTCAACCGGTTGGGGGTAAAAATCTGGAACACCTCTTCGGCAAAACCATTGCCGATACCAAGACAGGTTATTGCCGCCAGCAAAAAGAAAGGAACCATCTTTTTCATTTCCGCTCCTCATGTTAGGATTCTCACATAGCGGGCGATACCCTTTGAACTCATCCCGCTTGTTTTTCACACTCAAAAAACGGATAAAACCGTTTTAGCCCCTGTTTTATTCTCAAAAGACACCCTGAAATCGCGGCATTGTCAACCCATTTTAAAGCGTTTGTCCACCGGCGAACGATTTTCCTTGCCATTATAAGCACAAAGCATTATATTTGCAGATTACAAAAATCGGGGCCTGGTTTGCAGGTTGCTCTCGATGTTCCCTAGCCCGCCGCTACAGCGTTTCATCGAAC
>CAYSGJ010000085.1:0-5323 GCA_964430705.1 uncultured Desulfobacterales bacterium
TACGTGGATACGTCACAGCGCGCTCACTATGCCGGCACGAGGGCCTTTTACGAAGGCTGTGGATATCGACTGGAAGGCGTGCTGACCGATTTCTACGCTCCTGGAGACGGCAAGGCCATATATTGCAAGTCGCTGGCTTAAAAAGTTCGTCGCTGGAGCACGTTTCGTGTCGCGGCCTTTTTGCTTGCGAAACGTCTTTGCGATGCGGGCTGGAACAAGACGGCGGAGCATTTCCAACCATTCCCTTTTTTCCCTTGCTTTTTTATCAGTGCCTTACAGCCCCGGACGTGCAATCCTACAGCAAGGCACGATTCTTGAATAAATTCATTGCTTTCAAAACAGATCCAAAGATAACGGTCAGGAGGTTGTCATGTCACAGTTTATGGAGGTCATCGAGTGGTTTGATGAAACGGGGGAAGTCATGGTCCACCGGATCCCTGAGCAGGGATCCGGCGAAATCAAAATGGGCGCCCAACTCATCGTCAGGGAAAACCAAGCGGCCGTTTTCTTTCGCGACGGCAAGGCCCTGGACCTGTTGGGCCCTGGACGTCACACGCTGTCTACGCTCAACCTTCCCATGATTACCAAGGTGTTGAGCCTTCCCTTTGGTTTCAAGAGTCCGTTTCGCGCCGAAGTGTGTTTCGTCAACCTTAAGGTATTCACCCATTTGAAGTGGGGCACCAAGGATCCGGTCGCCTTCAAGGACTCCGCGTTGGGCCTGGTCCGGTTGCGAGGCTTCGGCAACTACACCATGCGTGTCGTGCAACCCATCTTGTTTATCAACACCCTGGTGGGAACGCGCGGTATGTTCGAAACGGCAGCCATTTCCGACTATCTGCGAGAGGTTATCGTCTCTCGACTCAACGACCTGCTGGGAGAGACATTGGATACCATATTCGAACTGCCGAAATACTACGATGAGTTTGCCGTGGCCCTGAAAAGCCGTGTTAGAGAAGATTTTGAACGGTACGGCATCGGGCTGGTGGATCTGTATGTCAACGCCATTACCCCGCCCGACGAAGTCCAGCGTATGATCGATGAGCGAAGCGGCATGGAGGCGGTGGAGAACCTGGATGCTTTTTTGAAATTTAAGGCCGCCAAGGCCATGGGCGATGCCGCCGTGGGGGGCGATGCCGGCGGCGGGTCCGCCTCCGACGGGCTCGGCTTGGGCGTGGGGGCCGGCTTGGGCATGATGCTGCCCGGCATACTTCAAAGGTCCATGACGGAAGCCGAGGGCGCGGCAGGACAACAGGGAAGGACGACATGTTCCAAATGCCATACCTCCATTGGCGGGGTTTACCGTTTTTGTCCTCATTGCGGACACCAGGTCGTGGTGGTGAATCGCTGCCACGCCTGCAACAAGGATCTGCCTTCTGAGGCGAGGTTTTGCATGGTGTGCGGCGCCAAAGTGGAAAAGCCCGACCTCAAATGCCCGCAGTGTCAGGCGGAAGTATTGCCCGAGGCAAGGTTCTGCAACCATTGCGGGGAAAAAATCGGTTAGGACAATATGGATCTGTTTGTCTCCACGCGTTGTCCTCAGTGCGGTGCGGATATCTGCTTTGAAGAAGAAAGCACGGTCATTCGTTGCCGGTACTGTGACAGCAGCTTGCATGTTACGGGCCGATCGGGGGTCATCCGCACTTATGTGGAGCCGAGGCAAGATGTGGTCCGCATGAAAAACGCACTCCGGGGGGCCTTGAAAGAAACCGGAGAAGGCGCCTGGTTGGTGAGTGAAAAAAAACTGTTTTATGCACCTTACTGGCGCCTCAAGGCAATGGTGTTCAGGTGGATGTTTGGCAACGACTATCAAGGTCGTATGGTCAAACAACTCAAAACAAAACATCTGGACCAAACCTTTCCTGCTTATAAAAAGATGAACTTGGGCATGCCTTCGTTGGGAATCCGGCCCGGCGCTTTGAAACTTCGCGTCTTTGATCGTTCCCGGATGTCTGAATCGGGGGTTGTCATGAAGGTGGCCCTGGCGTTTGAAGAGGCCAAGCGCCAAGTCAGGTCCTCTATGCGGTTCGGCCTGGATGAAACAGGCATTTGTATGCACTTGGAGAGCACCCGTCTTGTGGCCGAGCGATACAGCGTCGTCTATTTTCCGTTTTGGATAATCACCGTGTCCCTGGGGCGGACAAAACGCATTGTGGTTGTCGATGCCGCGGCCAACACGGTAACGCGCGTGTTGAGCCGGGATGAATGGGTTGCCATGGCGGGCAGGGCGGAAAAACAGCCGGCCTCGGAGAGCTTTAAACAGGTTTCTTTTATTCCCTTCAAGTGTCCCAACTGCGGGTGGGACCTTCCAATGCACCGTTTTAATGTGATTCACCTTTGCGCCACCTGCCGACAGGCCTGGCTGGAGCGTGGCGGGCGATTCCGGCCCGTTGCTTTTGAGGTGGCTGCGCCGTGCAACGGCAACGGTCAGTCTATGGTGTATCTTCCGTTTTGGGTGTTTCAGGCCGAAATCACGTCGGAGGGGCACATCCTCAAGACGGTGGGTGATCTGCATCTTTTTTCTCTCATGTTTCCTACCCGGCCCCCACAACCTGCGGACAAAACCCCCTTGCGGTTTTTTATCCCGGCGGCGGAGATTCGGGATATCGCGGCGGCCAACACATTGGCCGCCAATGTTACCAATATTCAGCCTGAGCCGAATTTCATGCCCAAGGAAACACTGGGTTCATGCACATTGTCCGGGGCCTTTTTATCGCCGGCTGCGGCCAAGGAGATGGCCTATGTGCTGTTGTGTTCTTTGACTCCAAAAAACAACAGAAAACGGCAGGATTTTGTAAGAGTTGCCGGTATTTCCATCAGCAAGATGCGGCTGCTTTGGTGGCCGTTTTATGAACAGCGCCTGTTTTTGAGGGATGCCCTTTGTGGGTGTGGGATACAGAAAGGCACGGTGACCTTACAATATTGACCTGCGCGGCCGGCTGGGGTAATAGATGGGGACGAATATGATTGCGAGATTTTGGGGCGTTCGGGGGTCAATTCCGACACCGCTTGCCCCCGAGGAGATCAAGGGCAAAATTGTGCAAGCGCTAAGGCGGGCTTCAGATCACGATCTGAGCGCGGAGGGCGCGGTGCGCCGGTACGTGGAGAATCTGCCCAAGTATATCGCCGGGACGGTCGGGGGCAATACCCCTTGCGTGGAACTGCAAGTCGACGGTCATACCATCATATTTGATGCAGGCTCGGGCATGCGAAATTTGGGCTCGGCCCTTATGGCGGGGACGTTTGGCCAAGGACAGGGCGTAGCCCATATCTTTTTCAGCCACACCCACTGGGACCACATCCAGGGCTTTCCCTTTTTTCAGCCTGCATACAAGCGTGGGAATCGCTTGATGCTCTACAGTCCCTTGTACGACATGGAGCGACGGCTGTCCGGCCAGCAGGATCCCAACTATTTTCCAGTCCCGCTCAACGCCATGGCGGCGGACATGGAATTCGTGCTTTTTCCGGAGGGAAAAGAGGTGACTGTAGGCGACGTCAGCATTAAAAATATTCGATTGAACCACCCGGGCGGTTCATTTGCCTATCGGGTTGAGACAAACGCCGCGGCCTTTGTCTATGCCACCGATACGGAGTTTACCAATCTTACCGAATCGGAAAAAGGATTATACATTGATTTTTTTTCCGGCGCCAAGGCTTTGGTGTTTGACTCTCAATACACTTTGGTGGAAGCCATCCAAAAAGAGGATTGGGGACACAGTCCGTCGCTAAAGGGCGTGGACCTGGCCCGAGAGGCCGGGGTGGAGAACCTGATTTTGTTTCATCATGAACCTTCCTATGACGACCAGACCCTACAAGACATTCTGAAAGGGACGCGCAAATACGCTGCGCTGCAGGGCATCTCCCATATTCTCAATGTGATCATGGCCTATGAAGGTTTGGAGTTGGCCTTTTAGCATGGTACCCTGCAGACCGGAACAGGATAATGAGATGCAACGTGTTAAAAAGATTCTCCATGGCGATATCCGAACCGCCGCCAGGTTGATCCGGGACATCGACGACGGCATTCCTTCCGCCAGAGAGACCTTAAAGGCCCTGTATCCCCATACCGGCAAGGCCTATATGATCGGGATCAGTGGGTTTCCCGGGGTGGGCAAAAGCACGCTGGTTGACCAGATGATCCAGGCTTACCGGAACGCCGGCAAAACCCTTGGCATCATTGCCGTGGACCCGACCAGTCCCTTTTCCGGCGGCGCCATTCTGGGTGATCGGATCCGCATGCAGCGCCATGGCACCGATCCCGGGGTTTTTATCCGCAGTCTGGCGACCCGGGGCCATTTCGGAGGCTTGACCCGTTCCACCCACAGCGTGATCGATGTGATGGACGCTATGGGCAAGGATATGATTCTGGTCGAGACCGTGGGTGTCGGTCAGGACGAGGTTGACATCGTCACTGCGGCACACACGACCATCATTGTCCTTATTCCCGGCTTGGGAGACGATATCCAGGCCGTCAAGGCCGGTATTCTTGAGGTGGCCGATATATTTGTTATTAACAAGGCGGACCGCGAGGGACTGGAAAAAACCATCCATGATCTTGAGGTAATGCTGGACATGAATCCGAAACAAGGCTCGGGGCACTGGCGTCCCCCGATCGTGGCCACCGAGGCTGTCAGCGGCAAGGGCCTTTCTGATTTGCTCATACAGATAGACGCGCACAAGGCCTTTTTGTTCGGTCAGGGAAAGAAGTACCTTCAAGAACGCTTGAAACAAAAAGCGGTCACAAGCCTTTGCGATACCGTCAAGGACAGAGTCGTCACCGAAATCATGGAAGAATTGCAGCGCTCTGATGGTTTTGATGCTATGATTCAGGATCTTGTCGAAAAAAGAACAGATCCTTTTACGTTGTGCGATCAGATCTTGACGGAAAAGTTGAAAGTTTCCGGTTAACCGGGACAAGGGAGGACAACCCGATAACGCCAATTTCCGGCGCCACCATGTGTGATGATCATCGCGGCCTGACGGAGGTTCGACATGCCCAGAAAAAAGAAAGACGCCGCCTCGCCTGTGGGAGAGAAAATCAAAAAGACGAGGCAGAAAAAAAAGATCCCATTAAACCAAGTCGCCAACGATACGGGTTGCAGCATGGACTATTTGAATAAAATTGAATCCGGTGAAATCATACCCCCCGTGGGAACGCTGTTGCAGATATCCCGGGCGTTGGAAATCGATTCCGGGCTGTTGTTAAAAGAACAGGAAGGTTCGACCAACGATCGTGTGAAGGCTTATGCCAAACGGACGGCGGATTATGCCTATACCACCTTGACGCCGGGAGCGGAAAAGAAACATTTGAAGGCCTTTCGGGTGT
>CAYSGJ010000086.1:0-42249 GCA_964430705.1 uncultured Desulfobacterales bacterium
CCAGAATACGCGATTTCCGGTATTTACCCAAGACAAAACCAAAGACTATTCTAAAAAAGGGTCCTGAGCCAAGAAAGGTTGGCGCCCGGTTGCTTTTTAGGTATTTCAGAGCCTTTGCACGGGAATTTTCGGGAGAAAAAACATGAAGGACGTTTTGGCATTTATCATGGCGGGGGGCAAAGGAAAGAGACTTGTACCATTGACCTTGGACCGCGCAAAGCCCGCCGTGCCTTTCGGCGGTATCTACCGACTCATAGATTTCACCTTGAGCAACTGCATAAATTCACGGATTTTCAAGATAATCGTCCTTCCCCAATACAAGAGTCAATCCCTTACGGAACATCTTGAGTCCGGCTGGAATATCTTCAGCAGAAAAATGGGTCATTTTCTTAAAAGTGTTCCGCCGCAACAGCGGCGGGGTGATCATTGGTATCAGGGTACCGCCGATTCGATTCGCCAGAACACCTACCTGATCAGGCGACACGAACCCGCATACGTCCTTGTCCTGTCGGGTGACCACATCTATAAAATGGATTTCAGGCGGTTTATACAATACCACGAAGACAAGGGATCCGACGTGACTATTTCGTTGCTGGAAATAAACAAAGATCTCGCTCACCAGTTCGGCATTGCGGAAGTGGATGAAGATTTCCGAATCGTCGGTTTTCAAGAAAAACCCAAACAGAATCCCAAGACAATCCCCGGCGATCCACAACATGTGCTTGCCTCTATGGGCATCTACCTGTTTCGCACGGAAATACTGCTGCGCATTCTGGAGGCCAGCGAGCGCGATGATTTTGGTCATGGTATTATTCCCCGCTTGCTGGGCGCCTGTCACATGTACGCCTATCCTTATCGGCGAAAGAACATCATCGAGGACTATGTTTATGTCACATCGCCGGATGGTGAACGGGAGCGGAGGCTGGAGCCTCGGACACGGGATTCAGCCTACTGGCGCGACGTGGGCACACTGGATGCGTATTGGAATGCCAATATGGACCTGACCGGCGTGGATCCATATTTTAATCTCTACGGCCGAAGATGGTCGATCCATACGGATCAGGCAGTCCTGCCGCCGGCGAAATTTATTTTTTCCAACGAACAAGCCGCCGACCTGCGCGTAGGCAAGGCGCTTGATTCGCTGGTGTCTCCGGGCTGTTTGATCAGCGGCATTGTTCGCAGTTCCGTGCTGTCCAACAACGTGGTGGTTAGAAGTTGGGCCAAAGTAGCCGAATCGGTGATCATGGACAATGTGGTGGTGGGACGTCATTGCAGAGTCAAAAAGGCTATCGTGGACAAGGACAATCATATACCACCCCATACGGATATCGGCTACGACCCGACACAAGACCGTGAGCGGTTTCCCGTGACCGAACGAGGCATCGTGGTGGTTCCCAGAGGGTACTTCCAAACCGGTTGAACAAAGCACGGGCTTCTTAGGTGGGGGCCGCCTTGAACATAAAGAGATCAACAGGATTCAATGTTTGAAATAAATAGAGCCGTTTTGGGTTTTCACCGCATCCAGCCTGCAGGCATTTTTCTCCTACGGATCTTGGGTTCATCCTTCTTGGATGTCTTTTCCGAAGGACTAATCAGTTTAAAACCGGTCGGGCCGATCAGGCAGGTGATCAGGGCAAGGAGGATGATGGTGTCTTTGAGTTCCTGAGTGATGAAGCCCGTCTTGAGGCCGATCGTGGCGGCGACAATAATGAGACTCAGCCTTGAGCACAGCAAAACGCCCAACCTGACGGAGTCTTTCAAGGAAATGCGGTTACACACAAAAAGAAGGCTGGGAATCACCTTCACCAGGACAGCCGATAGAAACAGCCAAGCCGTGAAGCCCAGAGACTCCATGGAGATCAGATTCTTCACATCAAATTCCATGCCTACGTGGATAAAGAACAGGGGAATGAGAAATCCGGATCCAATGCCGGACAGCTTCATTTCGAGATGCATCTTTTGTCGAAATAACAACGAAAGCATGGCCCCACCCATGAAGGCCCCCAAGACAGGCTCTACATGGACCAACTTCGAAAGGGCGACGAAAAGAAACAATAAAGCCAAGGAAATGCGAACCCCCAGTTCTTGGGTATCCAAAGCGGCCAGAAGGCGTTGACTCTTTTCCGGATGCCACCATGTCCATAGGCGTGCAATCTTTAGCAGAACTCCGAAGCCCAAGAAAAGCGGCACAGGCCTTAAAAAATCCCAGCTTAACCCGTGTTGGTGAAACAATAAGTAGAACGTGATTCCAAACAGGGTGAGGAAGTCGGCAAGGCTCGCCGCAATGAGCCCGGATTGGCCTAGATGGGTCCGGCTGACGCCTGCTTCCTTGAGTGTCGGTAGGACCAGCCCGATGGATGTCGTCGACAGGACCAATCCTAAAAATAAGCCCTGGTTCAAAAACCGGGCCGCCATGATCGCAAGTCCGAGGGTTGCGGCAAACACCAGGATTTGAACGAGGACAGCCACCTTGGTCTGTTGTTGCAGGGTGGCCACATTGATTTCCATGCCGGCCTGAAACATGAGCAACAGGAAACCGAGTTCGGCCAGAAAAGGGAGCCATTCTCCGCCCAACTGGAGTTCCAAGATGCTTTTGCCGAGAATGACGCCAAAGAGGATCTCGAGAACTACAGCGGGTAGACGGACAAATCGGCTCATTCCCGGCAGGCAGGCGGCTCCCAGGGTTACCAGAAGTAATGACCAGGCTTGACTGAGGACCATATTGTCGTTCTTTTCCCCCTGTTGATAACCGCAAAAAGTTATTTGGTCACTACCAGGGCGGAACAGGGCGCTTCACGTACGATGGTCTCCCCCACATTGGGTTCCAAAAGCTCTTTTCGCCCAGTAGCACTGGCAATGACCAGAAGATCGTATGAATCGGCCGTCGAAAGGATTTCTTTGACCGGATTTCCGGACCGGATCTGTTCGTGGATTCTGATTTTGCGGATATGCGCAACAGAACGCACACGAGCCAACATGTCATCTCTCCACTGATTCGGGGACCTGTTATGATTTCCATGCAAAAAATCAGGTTCTTCAACCACCAACACCGATAATCTTGCGCCACATTGCATGGCCAGATCAATGGCCGCTTCAAGGGCCGCCTCTGCTGCGTTGTTGCCGTTGAAGGGCAAAAGAATATTTTTATACGGTGCCGTGTGCCTTGAAATCAGCAGCGGACAATGAAGTTCATGCGCCAGGCTCATCATGACCGGTTTTGTCAGAGATTCCAGAAAAGTGGGAGATATGGGAGGAATGACCGCGATGCCCGCGCCTTCTACCTCTGCTAAGGTTTCTCTAATACTGCCGTTACATGGTTCGATATGGATTTGCAGACTTTCAGCCCATTGTTCCAGCCGGCCGGCAATGACGCGATCTTCTTTTTTATACATGACACGAATGTTCGTTATGTGAGCATTTCGGGCCAAATAGAGGGCCTCATTCAGAAGTTCGGACTTGTCCGACGGTCCCTCGGATAGTACCGCGAGAATGAGTTCTTGGCCGTAACTCAAGGGAAAGCGTGGTTTATCTTGGACCAAATGGTCGGCGAATGTCTCGAATAGACCGGACTTGCCGAGAATGAGCAGTCTATCGCCTTTCAGCAATCTGGTGTTGACTGTGGGAAAGATCAGGTCGCCCTTTCTCAAAATGCCTATGGGCCGCCAATCATCTCCATAAAGACCTGTCACGGATTTCAGCCTGTTTGCTGTCATGTCGTCGAGTTCGAGTTCCAGGATCTCACCCTCGCCCTGGCCAAGATCAATAACGTTAAGGTGCGGATCTTTCAAGTGATTGTATATTTTCCGGGCCAACGTGGTTGCGGTCAGCGTTGTCCAGACGTCCAGGTCTTTGAACTTGGGCAATATTTCGGGGTCTCGAACCACGGCCATGATATTATGAATGTTTTTGTCCTTTGCGAAAGCTGCAATCGCGTAGTTGACACGGTCGTCATTCGTCAAGGCAAGAACATAGTCCTGTTTCGCCAGGCCTGCCTGTTCCAGCACCACAGGACTCGAAGCATCCCCGTGCATGGTCCTTAGAGGGTTGGGAAACCGATCGGTAAGGAATTCCAGCTTCTTTTTGTCTTTCTCGATGACCGTGATTTCCCAGTCTTCACTGACCCGCTTCAACAGTTCGTCGGTAATGCGCCCGACTCCACAAACAAGCACTTTCATGAGTTTTTTCACCGATGACATGCTGTTTCCCACCATATTCCGATTATGTTCTTCATTCCTTTTTTACCAGACATATCTACCATACAAGGCTACATGCAATACAGGATATCACGTATTGCATGGAAACCCATTTTAGACATATTTTCAACCATGAATGCCGCAGGATGCCGCACGGCCGAGCCCGTGTGCTTTTCCAAGGCGAAGGAAAGGACGGCAACAAAAAGAAAGGAGAATGCATTATGTATGGTATTGTCGCCAATGTATTGATTCTGGGTATCGGCCTATTGGGACTTGCCATTACCGGTTGCGATAAAAAGGAACCGGAGGTGGATGTGCCCGAGGCGATGGAAGAACAGGCTCCTAAAGAGATCTCGTCCGGGCCCTTGCAAAAGGCCGGCGTGAAGCCCTTGGAAGATGTTGATGCGATAGTGGATGATGCGGCCAAGGCTCTCGAAAAAAGGATACAGGAAAAAGAAGACACAAACGAGCAGAAAACGCAGTAGCAACCAGCATATCCAATGCGTCGCCGGTCCTTTTTGTTTCCAATGCCTTTTCATTAACGAGAGCATTGCCGGTATCCACCACGGACGGCCCAGGCAAAAAATTCAGACTTCTGCTTGAATCCGACGCCGACCGAACCATTTTCCAGGTAGATCACCCATGCATAACGGGCGTCATAAGTGCTCGTCGTGGATGACCAGTAATAGGGTTGGATGCCTTGGAAAGGATGTTTGGCAGGCAGTGCCGGGGAATGCGTGCCCATGTCCGTAATGCTCTCCAGCTCTCGTATATTCGGGAGACGCCAGTCTCCGCATCCGGCGTATTTTTTTGAATTCATTGCCCGCATTTTCCTTAAAGCCGCTTCCCAAGTGACGGCCTCGGAAACACAAGCGGCATCTTTCGCCCAAAAAAGCCCCGTCAGGTGGTCTTCGACCATCCAATGATCGTCCGAAAATCGTGGTTCCGGCCATGGACATCCCGTCCGCATATCGCCATCTTGACCTGAACCGGTACAGGGATTGATTTTTCCTGATGGGTCATAACAAAGCCGTTGCCCGGAACGGGGAAGCTCAACCGCGCCCTTGGTTGCACTGCGTACCGGCCATACCATGTATGAGCCGTGTTTCATGCCCTGAAAGACCCTGGCGCCGCCCAGATGAATAGACCATGCCTGTCGGGGCAAGCGACAACAGGTGGTCGAAGTCCAGTAGTAGCCTGAAAAAACATTGACAAAAGGATGACCCGCCGGGAGCGCGGGATTGACGTGAACATGGCTTAAAAGGCTGAAAAACTCCTTGCGATTGGGCAGTCTCCAGTCGCCGTGTCCGCCGATTTTTCCGAGGTTTATATCATCTATGTGGGCCAGGGCTTCCCACCATGTGAGTGGAAACACGGTGATGCCGGCATCCTTTGTCCACACCAGTCCGGTGAGATGGTCTTGCACCGTGTGGCCATAATCCGAAAATCGCGGCTTCGGCCAAGGCACCCCGGTCCGAAGGTCACCGTCTTGCAATGAATCCAAACAAGATATGACATGACCGTCGGAATCAAAACAGTGTTGCTGATCGGTTCTCACAACGCCTGTGGACATTGGACAGCCCCTTTACAAACATTCCAGATTATAGCGGGTCGGGTTTGTCCCATGGTCGATAGCCCTTGGAAATAAAAATGCGGTTATCCGGAAAGCTCAAGTTCATATGAAAAGAAGGCCGAGTTTTGGCCGGCCGGCGGATCGATGCCCATTCGGCCGGCCGAAATACGACTTGAACTTTTTAGATAACCACATAGAATAATTGATATCGGCGCGCTTGTCGATAATAATGACGTTCGGCAGCAGATTCTTAAGTCTACCATAGTATCCGTTTCCGTTATTACATGTTTATCGACGGTAAAATACATGGTGCAATCTATTTTCCCTTTCCGCCGGATACCGTACAAAAAAAATATAGCGGTTGTTATCGCGAATTTCAATATAGTATGTTCCTGATGGTTGAGGGTTTTATATGAAAAAATATGCGCCTTTGGGAGTTGCGCCGGTGAAACGGTTTCACAAGATGCCGTTTGGTGCGGATGTCCAAGCAGACGGCAGCGTGTGCTTCAGGCTTTGGGCGCCGCAGGCGCGATCGGTGCACCTGGAAATCGAGTCCCCGTCTGGAGTAAAAGAAATCATTCGTATGGAAGAACAAGCGGACGGATGGCGCCGACTTCATACCAGACGGGCATTTCCGGGGACGCTGTACCGTTATCAAATAAATCAGGAGCTGAGCGTGCCGGATCCCGCCTCTCGTTTTCAACCTTGCGATATTCATGGCCCCAGCGAGGTAATATGGCCGTCGATATTTGAATGGCAAGATTCGCAATGGAAAGGACGTCCATGGGAAGAAACGATTGTCTACGAGCTTCACGTCGGAGCGTTCACGCCGGGAGGCACCTTCGGAGCAGCCTGTGAGCGCCTCGATTATCTAGTGGATTTAGGTATAACCGCTGTTGAGCTGATGCCGGTAGCGGATTTTCCCGGTGAACGCAACTGGGGTTATGATGGTGCGCTGCTGTTTGCTCCGGACAGCACGTACGGTCGCCCGGAAGATTTTAAGCATTTTGTGCAAACAGCCCATCAGAAGGGCCTGATGGTATTTCTGGATGTCGTGTATAATCATTTCGGCCCGGAAGGAAACTATCTGCATGTGTATGCGAAATCCTTTTTTTCAGAAAAGCACGACACCCCTTGGGGTGCGGGGATTAATTTTGATGGTTCGAAAAGCCGGACAGTCCGAGATTTTTTCATCCACAACGCGCTTTTTTGGCTCCAAGAATATCATCTCGATGGATTGCGCATCGACGCCGTGCACGCGATACAGGACGAATCGGAGCCGGACATCGTAGAAGAAATCGCCCAAGCGGTCCGGACCAACTTGGAGGCCAATCGTTACATCCACCTTGTGCTGGAAAATGACGACAATGCCGCCCGGTATCTTCATCGTAACGACCATGGAAATCCGAGGCTGTATACGGCCCAATGGAACGATGACATTCATCACGCCTTTCATTGTCTCATGACCGGTGAGTCCGAGGGCTATTACCTGGACTATGCAGACAATCCCGCACGTCATCTCGGCAGATGTCTGGCTGAAGGTTTTGCGTATCAGGGGCAGCCCTCTGCGTATCGCCATGGCAGGCATAGAGGAGAGAAAAGTAAAAATCTCCCTCCTACTGCTTTTGTCTCTTTCGTCCAGAATCATGACCAGGTGGGAAATCGCGCTTTTGGGGAAAGAATTTCTCACATTGCCGATGAAGAATCGCTGCGGGCAGTGGCTGCCATACAACTGCTGGCGCCTTCCCCACCGCTTGTCTTTATGGGGGAAGAGTTTCGTTGCTCCAATCCCTTTTTATTCTTCTGCGACTTCGGACCGGACCTGGCCGAATCGGTTACCGAAGGCAGACGTAAGGAATTTTCCGGATTCCCGGAATTTAAAGATCCATCGGCCAGAGACAACATCCCGGATCCCGGTGCGGCTGCTACTTTCGAGAAATCCAATGTCAACTGGGAGGATATTGAAAAACCGTTTCATCAAACGTGGTTGGCGTACTATCGAAACCTGATTGCACTCAGGCATCAGACCATTGTTCCACGCCTTCGCGGCATCGGAGCAGAACAGCCGGGCTTTGAGCTTCTCGCTGAGAAGACCCTGAAAAACACCTGGATTCTTGGAGACGGATCTGAACTGATCCTTGTTGCGGTGCTTGGGCAGGAACCTCGAATCCGTATAGACAGACCGAAAGGGGGTCTCCTGTTTGAGACTGAAAAAGGGGTGGCGGGATCAACGGCCTTTGAATATATCCGGCCGTGGTATGTTGCATGGTTTCTTAAATCTCATGGAGATAGTCGATAACCACCCTTTCGCCGAAAAAACATTTCGTTAGGGAAACGATATGATTGCCGAATCGCCACTGGACCGATTAGCCCAGCTTTGCGGGATCGAACTGCAGTATCAGGACGTATGGGGCAATACCCATGTTGCTTCTGACGAAACGAAACGGGCGTTACTTGAAGCCATGGGTTTTCGCCTCGGGGATGAAAACCGGATCGAGGCTTTGGTGGCCGAATATGAGGCGCAACTGTGGCGACGCTTGGTGGATCCGGTGCTGGTCGTCACCGAAAACCCCACGCCCGTTGCGGTGCCGCTCAGGGTCCCTATGGGCCATGTCCAGGAGGACTTTGAGTGGGTCCTTGCCATGGAACAGGGGGGACGATCCGGGGGTTCTTTTACGCCGGCCAAGGCTGAAAGAAAAGAAACACGCCGCATAGATGGGAAAACCTTTCTTCATTGTATGCTGTTTCTGGATGCAAAGCCGGACACCGGGTACCACCAGTTGGATATCCGCAATCATGGCAAGGCAACGATTTCAGGAAGTTCGCGGCTTATCGTGACTCCTGAGCATTGCTATATCCCACCGGCACTTCAAGACAGTGACCGCGTTTGGGGGCCTGCCGTCCAGTTGTATGCCATACGTTCTCAGCGTAATTGGGGAATTGGGGACTGCACTGACTTAAAAAACCTTGTCGAATACTGTGCCGGTACGGGGGCGGGCATCATAGGTCTCAATCCTTTGCACAGCTTGTTTTCTGTTGAGCCGCAGTGGGCAAGTCCATACAGGCCGTCGAGTCGCATCTTTTACAATTTTCTCTATCTGGATGTGGAGTCCATCCAGGATGTTTCCGAGTGTGACAAAGCGCAACAAGTAATCCAAAACCCGGAATTTCAGGCACGACTCACTGCATTGCGCGACACCGAACTGGTGGATTACGGTGAGGTTGCGGCAGTCAAGACCGCTGTCTTAGAAATCTTGTATGAGCATTTCAAGAGAAACCACCTTGATCCCGAATCTGAACGAGGTCGGTCTTTCCGTAAATTTCAGGCCCGCGGCGGCGAGAGCCTCTACAAGCACAGTGTGTTTGAAACGCTCCGGGAACATTTTCATGACAAACACGGTACGGCTGGGGGATGGCAGGACTGGCCTGAAGCGTATCAAAATCCGGAATCCGAGACCGTAGAAGCCTTTGCTTCAGCACATCAGGATAAGGCGGAGTTCTTCCAGTATCTTCAGTGGCAAATGGAAATGCAGCTTGAGGCGGCGGGATCCCTGGCCATGGCGCGTCGATTCAAGGTGGGTCTATACCAGGATCTTTCCGTCTGCGCAGGTCCGGGCGGTTTCGAAACGTGGTTGTATCAAGGCGCCTATGCCCTTGGCGCCAGTATTGGAGCACCACCGGATAGCTTCAATGCAAACGGCCAGGATTGGGGGTTGCCGCCGCCCATTCCGACGAAACTGATGGATGCCGCCTATGGACCATTCGTGGCTGCAATTCGTGCGAACATGCGACATGCGGGGGCTATTCGCATTGATCATGTCATGGGACTTCTGCGCCTTTTTTGGTTGCCTAAAGGCAAACCTCCATCAGAAGGGGCCTATGTCCGTTATCCCTTTAGAGATCTGCTTGGCGTCTTGGCCCTTGAAAGCCAACGAAACCAGTGCATGGTTGTGGGCGAAGACCTTGGCACTGTTCCAGATGGAGTAGGACAGGGGCTGGAAGATTATCAAATTCTTTCTTGCCGATTGCTGTATTTCGAAAAAGGCGCCGACGGGAAGTTCAAGCCGCCGGATGAATATCCCCCAAGGTCGTTGGTGGCGGTCACCACGCATGATTTGCCCACCCTATTTTCATATTGGCAAGGGCAAGACCTGGCCCTAAGGACCGAGTTGGGGCTTTTCCCTACGGAAGAACGTCGACAAGCCGACGTCATTGAAAGAAACCAAGATAAGTTTCGGCTTCTTTATGCGCTTAAAAGCGAGCAAATGCTGCCTGAAAGGATCGATGTGGATGTCCCTGTGCTGCCCGACATGTCTTCGGATTTGGTCACGGCAATCTATGGATTCTTAGCGGCGAGTCCGGCCAAGGTCGTCGTCTTTCAACTGGAAGACGCCTTCGGCCAGATTCAACAGGCCAATGTGCCTGGAACAACCAGTGAATATCCCAATTGGCGACAAAAACTATCCGTATCCCTGGAAGACTTCCCGGAGCATGCGTCACTGGAGTCTTTGGCGGCCGGCTTGCGTCTGCAAAGAGGCCTCGGAAGTATGCCTGCGTCCTCGGCATTGCCGTACGGCCAATCAGAGACTGTTGAACCAGTCATTCCGGTGGCGACCTACCGTCTTCAGTTTCACAAGGACTTCAACTTTTCCCAAGCAGCACAAGTGGTGCCGTATCTCCGGCAGCTCGGTATCAGTCATTGCTATGCGTCGCCATATCTCAAGGCCCGTCCTGGAAGTGCCCATGGCTATGATATTGTCGACCACGGGAAACTGAATCCCGAATTGGGTCGTTGGGAAGATTTTGAATATTTTGTCAATATCTTACAACAAAACGACATGGGACAACTGTTGGACA
Source organism: uncultured Desulfobacterales bacterium (assembly GCA_964430705.1). Taxonomy (GTDB): domain Bacteria; phylum Desulfobacterota; class Desulfobacteria; order Desulfobacterales. Next base: position 10,624 of record CAYSGJ010000086.1, read on the forward strand.
TTGTACCCAATCACATGGCGGCCGGTACGGATAATCCGTGGTGGGTCGATGTCCTTGAAAACGGCCGGGCGTCTCGGTATGCGGGCTTTTTCGACATTGCATGGGACCCTCTTAAGGATGAGCTGCGCGGCAAAGTGCTGCTTCCCGTCTTGGAGGATCACTACGGACTGGTTTTGGAAAAGGGGCTTCTACAGTTATTATTCGACCACAATAATGGGCAGTTCAAAATCCAATATTATGATCACTATTTTCCCCTTGATCCCGTCAGCTATGCAATGATTCTGGGAGATGGATTGAAAAGGCTGAAAAACCGTGCGGGGGAAAATGATGTTTTTTTCGCGGAATTCCAAAGCCTGACGGCGGGCTTTAAAAACCTGCCTAAACACTGGGAGGCAACTGAGGAGAAGATCGAGACACGCATGCGGGACAAGCAGGTGCATAAAAAGCGCTTGGCAAGCCTCTGTCGGGAATCCCGGGAGATCAGGCAGTTTATTGAGGAAAACGTTGTGCTCTTTAATGGGTCGCTGGACGATCCCGACAGCTATGATCGCCTTGACGCGTTGCTGTGCGCGCAACCGTTTCGCCTCGCCTACTGGCGCGTGGCTTCGGATGATATCAACTACCGCCGTTTTTTTGACATCAATGACCTGGCGGCACTACGCATGGAAAATCGCGAGGTCTTCGATCACACACATCGATTTGTGTTGGACCTTGTTGCCCAAAAAAAAATCCAGGGACTCCGGATTGATCATATAGACGGCCTTTACGATCCCCGGCAATATTGTCAATGGCTTCAGGAAGAGATCCGAAATCGAACGCACATCGAATCAGAGACGGCACCGAATTCGACGGACATGGAAAAAGAGCCTTTTCGAAACCGTTTCTACCTGGTTGCGGAAAAAATACTGGCCGGCTATGAATCATTAAGATCGGATTGGCCGGTGCACGGGACCACGGGCTATGATTTTGTCAACCTGGTCGGGGGGCTCTTTGTGGACGCAACCCATGAACGGGACATGGATAGGATCTACACCCGTTTCATTGGTCGCAAGATTGATTTTGACGAGCTGCTTTATGACTGCAAAAAGCTCATCATGAAAACCGCGATGGCCAGTGAATTCAATGTCCTTGCTAATCAGCTTAACTTGATAGCCGAGGCGCACCGTTACACACGCGATTTTACGGTGAACAACCTGCGGGATGCTTTGCATGAAGTGGCGGCTTGGTTTCCGGTCTACCGGACGTATGTCAGAAAAGATTCCGTTACCGATGAAGACCGACGTTTTGTGGACTGGGCTGTCAGACGGGCCAAATCAAAAAGTCGTGCAGCCGATACCAGTGTCTATGATTTCATACATCGTGTTTTGGTCCTGGATGCCTTCGATGAGACCAACAGCAGACGTCAAGACATGATTGCCCATTTTACCATGAAATTTCAGCAGATGACGGGACCCATTATGGCAAAGGGTCTTGAGGATACGAGTTTTTATATATTCAACCGGCTCCTATCTCTGAATGAGGTTGGGGGAGATCCCCGGTATTTTGGGGTGTCGGTGAAAGCATTTCATTTGGCAAATAGCGAAAAGTCGGCAAAGTGGCCGCACACCATGCTTGATACGTCGACCCATGACAGCAAACGCAGCGAAGATGTGAGGGCCAGAATCTGTGTGCTTAGTGAGATTCCGGATATTTGGAGCAAGCAGATCACGCGCTGGAGCCGCCTGAATCGTTCGAAAAAGCGTAAGGTGGACGGGGCCCTTGCACCGTCCAAAAACGATGAGTACGCACTATACCAGATTTTGATCGGAGCCTGGCCGCTTCCAGATTATGGACACGGTGGACCAACAACTTCTTTTACAGAACGGATTGTCAATTACATGGTCAAGGCGGTTAAAGAGGCCAAAGTGTACAGCAGTTGGATCAATCCAAATAGCGAATATGAAGATGCCGTTATCGGCTTTATCCAAAAGCTTTTTGAAAACAAACAAGGCAACCGATTTTTTGAAGACTTTGTTCCGTTTCAGAAACAGGTGGCGCGGGTGGGGATCAACAACAGCCTGTCTCAGGTCCTTTTGAAATTAACCGTGCCCGGTGTTCCGGACATCTACCAAGGCAATGAAATCTGGGATTTTTCATTGGTGGATCCGGACAACAGAAGGCCGGTTGATTTTGCGCTACGGCAAGACATGCTCCGTGATTTGGAGGATTTCGTATCCGTGCCGCACGAGCAGCTCTTAGGGCGTGCTTGCGAACTTGTGAACCGGGTGGAGGATGGAAGGATTAAGCTGTATATAACCTGGAAAACGTTGTCCTTGTGTTTGCAATACCAGGATGTCTTCCAGCATGGTGCATATATTCCTTTGGATGTTCATGGGGAAAAGCGGGAACACATCTGTGCGTTTGCCAGACAAAGTGCCGATGGAAAGGCCTGTATCATTGCGGTCCCGAGACTATTTGCCAAGCTTATCGGGTTTGAATCGCTTGACAGTCCGGCAAGTCCCGCCGTTTGGTCCGATACGCAGGTAGAAATACCGTCTGTCATCCAAGGAACGGAATTTCAGAACATATTTACGGGGGAACATATCAAAGGAAAGATACGACACGGGCGGTCGGCCATTGTCGCCGGGGAGCTGTTTGCAAATTTTCCGGTTGCATTGCTGATTCCCACCCCGCGAATTCTCGCGGACCGGGCGCAACGGGATAATCAATAACGAATAACACATTACGAGGGAAGGCGTAGCGCGCAAGAGTGATTATCCCAACGCAATCCTATCCTCGCATCCGTGAATCAGGGCGACCATCACGGTAAGGTATTCTCTTAATTGTCGCGTCAGCAAGAAGTTTTCCCTGACAAATCCTACCGCCTTGCGGCCCATTTCCCGAATTTTCTCCGGACGTTCTAAAAGATACCGTATCCTAAGCGCCGCACCCTCCGGAGAATTTACCAGAAACCCGGTATGATTATCAATGACCTGCAGCCTGATTCCACCGGTATTGCCCCCGATGACGGGCTTGCCTTTCCACATGGCCTCGGTCACGGTGAGTCCAAAACCTTCCTTTACCGATTTTTGCAGGACAACGTCGGCCACTCGCTGCAACGCATTGATCGCCCGATGGGCATCGGACGGAAGTTCGAGTATGTGGATATCGTCAAAATCTTCGGAAAAAGCCTCTACTTCCCGACGGACTGTTGCGCCTTCCGGGTCATCGCTGGCCCCGCCGCCCGCCAAAACCAACTGCAGGTCAGGCACATATTTCTTGGCGAGCTTGAAAGCCCGGACAACCCCTATCGGATCTTTGAAATGGTCGAAACGCGATACTTGGGCGATGACGGGCCGATCGGGATCAATACCGAAAAGATGGTATGCGGCTTGTATTTCAGCTTCTTCCAGCGCCATATTTTTGTCGCTCAAAGGGTCGATGCTGGGAGGGATCAGATACTGCGGATGCCGAAGAACCTGGGCAAATGAGGACAGGGAAAATATACTGACATCATAATCCGTGACAAATTTGCGCAGATATTTCCATACCGTTCTGTATGGATGGCTTAGGTCGATGTGACATCGCCAAATCCACTTGCTTTTGCCCCTGGGAAGGTAAGACAACAACGGCGCCGGTTGCGGATCGTGAATGAAGATGATGTCGGCTTCACCCAGCACGGGAGCAAGTTCGTCGGCGGTCCGTTTGTTGGTCTTCTCGTAAGCCCGCAGCAATTCATCAGGTATGGATATCCTGTTTCCCTGCAGGGCGTTGTGAAAGCTTTTGGTACACCGGTAAAAATCCTTGTCTCCGGTAATGACTTCCCAGGAAGTGTCGAGTCCCAGCTCTTGCATCAGAGGCACGAGTTTTGCCAGGATTTCCGCCACACCACCACCTTCTCGCGTTGAATTGACATGCACGACTCGGCGGTTTTCAAGCAGGCGGGCCAGTTGACGGAGTTGGTTGACAACATCCTCTCCAACGATAGCCGCGTATGTTTCCAAAAGCGATGACAAAGCACTATTTCCTGAAGTAACGAACAAAGACTCCTGTGAGCCGTTCCCGTAAAGCATTCATACCCGAGAAAAACGGGTCCAGTTTCCCAAGCATTTCACACAAGTCGTCATAGCCCTCGAAACAGGTTTTCAGCCAAGGCCGAAAATCGTCCTCTCCATTGGGTGTTCGACGGCGGGCGTCCACGAAATGAAAAAAAATGCTCCCCAACGACATGGAAGGAATGGCATCGACCAACGCTTCCGGGCGCTCGATCCGCGATCGTGTATCAAACACCACGATTTGCGATCGGACGAAATAGAAAGGGTTGTCCGGTCTGGATGCCAGGGGCTGTTGGTTTTCATCCAAACGTTCTTCCACGACCTCGATTATCTGTTCGCGAAGTGATTCCATGTTCGTGTAGTCGCAAGGGTTGATGATTCCCAGTCGCTCGGCCAGAACGGCATCCTCTAACCCATAACGCGCCCAAATAGCAAAATCGTTGTGGTATTCCGGGTCATCGAAACGAGGTCTGAGCAATCCACCCCAAAAGTGATAATAAATACTCTCTGTGCTTATATCGAGCAACTTATCCCTGAACTCTCGCAAATTGTATGCACGCCGGCCTGTTGCGATGGCGGCTAATGCACAGTCCTGAATCGCAAATTTACAGTTATTTTTGTCTTCTCCCGCCATATGCACCGCCGGAAAGGCTTCACAAACAACACGGCCCGTCTGTTATCCGCTTTCGCGTAAGGACACCGCCTTGGCTCCCAATGTATGTTGTCAAAAACATCCTGAGTGTGCAAAAGTCACATATTTAAATCGACTTATGCGTTCATCCATGGCTGTGTATACTGCCACGTTTATATCAAAAAGTCAATCCGGCTTTTCGCGGTTTTTGAGTCTTGTTGCGACACCTTTCAGGATGGTGGCCGACAGATAGACCGCCCCGGAAATAACGACGATTGTGGCGCCGGCAGGCAAATTGGGCCCATACGATACGAACAATCCCGCAGATGTAAAAAGCACTCCCAAAAGAGATGCCAGGATCATCATTTGGCCCAGGCTCCGTACGTAATGACGGGCGGTGGCTGCGGGCAGGGTGAGCAAAGCGATGACCAATATAATGCCTACCACTTGAATGAGGATCACCACCGTCAATGCAATGAGGCAAAGAAGAAGCAGGTAGGTCCTTACTACAGGAATGCCCTGAAGCTCGCTGTATTCTTCGTCAAAACATACGGCGAGAAAGCGTCTATAAAAAACCCATACCGACAAGACGATGACCGCATCCAGAACGATCAGCAAGGGGATGCTGTCTCTGCCGACCATGAGGATATTTCCGAACAGGTATGTCATGAGATCCACGTTGTACCCCGGGGTTTTGTAAATAAAAAGAATCCCCACGGCCATTCCGATGGACCAGAGGGCACCGATGATTGTGTCTTCGTATTGGTGATAGCGGATGCTGACAAAGCCGATGACAACAGCTGCTGCGAGGGCGGACACGACAGCCCCATGCAGGGGATTCCAGCCGTAGTAATACGCGATGCCCATGCCTCCGAGGACGGTATGGGCGATGCCCCCACTGATAAAAACGATTCGTCTGACGACCACATAGCTTCCGATGACGCCGCAAGCAAGGCTGGCCAGGAGACCTACAACGACGGCGTTTTGCATGAAGGCCTGTTTTGTCAGCACCTCAAAGAACTCAAACATAAGGCAACACTACCCTGTTTTCAAAGTTCACACGTGTGCTTCAACATCTGCACCGGGCCCCCGTAACAGGCCTCGATGACATCGCCGGTGATGTCTTGTGTGGGGTTGCAGACAAGACGCCGGTTGACACAGGCCACATGGCGAACATAACTGGATATGAACCCAAGATCGTGGCTCACGAGAATAATCGTCACGTGTTCATTGATCTTTTTCAAAAATTCGTAGATGTCTTCTTCAACCCTGCCGTCAATGCTGGCTGTGGGCTCATCCAAAAGGAGCAGCTTCGGTTTGCCCACCAGGGCTCGGGCTATGAGCACCCGTTGTTTCTGCCCGCCGGACAGGGTGCCGAACTGGCGATTCCGAAGGTCAAGAATGGAGACCTTGTCCATGGCTTCCTCAGCCATCAGCCGATCTTTTTTGCCAAACCTTCCCAGCAAAGGAATTTTGCTTAAACGACCCAACAGAATGACGTCCATCACAGTGATGGGGAAATTCTGGTCCAGTTCCGCGTGCTGGGGGACATATCCCATGAGATGACGGGCTTGTTCCGGAGACCGGCCGAACACGCGAATGCTGCCCCTGTTGGCGTGAAGCAAACCGAGAATGATTTTGAGAAGGGTGCTTTTCCCGCTTCCATTAGGCCCTACGACACCGAGAAAATCGCCGCCGGGTATCAAAAGGGTAATATCTTCCAGTACGGGGCTCCCGTCATAGGCGAAATCCAGATGCTCTATCTCTACGATGGCAGGCTTGTCGCTCATCGTAAAGCCTCTGAAAAGGTGTCCGCGATTTGCTTCATATTGTCCGGATAGTCCTTGGCCAGAGGGTCGACCTTGACTACCTGTCCACCGATGGCATCGGCGATGGTCCGGGCGGTTCTTGAACTAAAATGTTTTTGGACAAAAATCACCCGGATCCCTTTTTCCTTGGCCTGTTCAATCAGGTTGGCTAAGGATTTCGCGTTGGGTTCCTTGCCTTCAATCTCAATGGGGATTTGTTTCAATCCGTAGTCGTGGGCAAAGTATCCCCAGGCGGGATGAAAGACCATGAACCGGCGGTTTTCAAGGTTTTGAAAAATCCGTGAGATCCTCATATCCAGTTCGTCGAGTTCAACGAGAAAGGCTTGCAGGTTGTTCCGATAGAAATCCTTGCCGGCAGGGTCTTGTTCCATCAAAGCTTGGCAGATGTTCTGCGACTGTATCTTGACCAGCCTCAAGCTTAACCAGATATGGGGATCTTTCAGGCCGCCGCCGGTGTGTTTCTTCCCTCCGTCCTTTCCATGCTTGCCTTTGTCATCGTCGTGGCTGTGAGAGGTCATGGGCAGCAGCGTGATGCCGTCACGGGTATCCACCACTTTCATATCGGGGTTTATTTGGCTGATACGATCCATCCATACGTTTTCAAAAGGCACGCCGATGCGGAAATACAGGGCGGCACGTCCCAGGTCAGCCATTTGTTTGGGCTTTGGCTCATACGTTGCCGGGCTTTGACCTGGTCCGACCATGACGGAGACGTCCACGCGGTCTTTGCCGATGCGTTCCACGAAATAGGCCTGAGGAACAATACTTACAAAGACTTTTATGCTTTTTTCAGCGAAGGCCGTGGTGCTCGGAAATGCCTGTCGGGAGGGGCACACACACAACCCGAACAGGAAGACCAAACACACGATCAACAAGAAAGGCTTTTTGTCTGATACCATGGCTGTGGTCATGCGTTTTTTCTCCTGCCACAGAGACGGTCTTTGGGCGCTTTGCAAATGCTCTTTGCCGAACGCCGAGCGGTGGTTCGCTGTTACCGGGAATCCAGGCATGAGGCACAGGTCCCCTCAAAACGGACGTCCACGTCCTCAACGGTGTGTTGGGTCCGGGCCCGCAACTCCTTAATGTCCAATCGGAACGCCTCAGGCGCCAGGCATTCCATCCGCCCGCATTGCCTGCACACAAAATGGGCGTGTTCAGGATGACGAGCGGATTCGCCCATGCCGTACCTGAGAGCCCGATCGCCCGCATAAAGCCGTTTGATCAAGCGTTTTTCCACCAGTAAATCAAGGATCCGATAGACCGTCACCTTGTTTAATATTACCTGTTTCCGGACGGTTTCCAGGATTTCAATGGCTGAGACGGGCTTGGATTTGTGTCCGATGAATCTGAATACGGCTTTTCGCAATGGGGTGGGCTCCACGCCGTTTTTGGAAAGCATTTCTGAATAGTTGCATTGTCTGCACATGGGGCGACCATAGCACCCATGCAACTGAGTTACAAGGGCAAGCAGCAAAAAAAAGTTGCTCCTGCGCTTTCTCTGCCGTGCAGTCCGGGCTTTCTTTTTCGGTAACGTTCGAGCGAAGATTTCAGGCGGAAACGCCCATTTCGGTCCATCTTGATGTCGGATGGCTTTCGGGAAACCTCCGTGGTTTTTTCTACACCTTTACGGCGACTGGATCTTTGGTGACGGCTTAGCGCTTCGAAACGCTAGGGTTTTCAAACGGCTACCGTCCTACGATCTTTGTAATTTCTGAGACCTTGTTCTCCATAATGATGACGCTGTCGACGATCATCTGCAGGTACCGCTTGTTCGGGTGATCCGCGTTGGTCTGTTCATTGATTCTTCGGGCAAAGCCACCGACTGCCGTCAACGGATTCCTGAGTTCATGGGCTACTCTGTTTGCCATTTGGCCGAGCGCAGCCATCCTTTCGGCTTCTACCAACTGTTCGTTCTTTTGCCTCAATTCCTCAGTTCTTTCCTGAACCATTTCTTCGAGCTGCATATTGAATCTTTCCAGCTCACGGTGGGCTTCGCGCAAGGCTTCCTCGGCCTGCCTGCGTTCCGTGATGTCCTGCAGAAGCCCGTCATAGGACAACAGCTTCCCCTGATTGTCAACATTGAGCACGGGTGTATTTCTTACCCAACGGATGGATCCGTCTTTGCGAACGATGCGGTGTTCCAGTGCCGGGACTTTTATGCCCAAAAGGGTGCGCCCGGCCTGCTCTTCGACAGCCTTGCGGTCTTGTTCATGCACCATTTGAATCCACAGGTAAGGGTTGTTATTAAAATCCTTGGCCGTATACCCGGTGACTGCCACACAGGCCGGGCGGTGAACGGTTTCTACCGGACGGCCGTCGTGGATGGTCACCGTGTAAATATAGTCCGTAATGGCTTCCGTGATGCGGCGGTACCTGTCCTCGCTCTTTCGAAGCTCCCCTTCCGCTTGTTTGCGTTCGGTGATGTCCAGTGCGGTAAAGGTCACCCCGGCTGAAAGATCATCGGGGTCAACAGGAGCGGAACCCAACAGCACATCGAGCAGCCTTCCGTCACTGCGCCGCCAACGGGTTTCCACGGTTCCGGTTCCCCACCGTGCGATTTGAGCGTATTTTTCCCTTCCAACGTATTCAAATTCCTCATCGCTTGGATACAGTATGCGTGTGCTTTGGTCCACCAGTTCTTCTCGAGGGTAACCGGTCATTTCGCAAATGCGGTCATTTACCCGCTTCAAAATCCGATTTTTAACCAGGCCGATGCCTACCGGTGCGGCCCTGAAAATACTCTTTAATGTGGCTTCCCTTTGGCACAGTTCTTCCTGGGCGCACTTTCGTTCCGTCATGTCAAGGGCAAGGGATATCGCCCCGATGATATTGCCGCCATTATCGTGGAGCGGAGAATTATTCCACTCACAGGTAATGATTCGTCCATTCTTGGTGAGGTTGTCGTTGACGGAAAAACTCGGCAAGTCCTCCCGGACAAGCCTGTCCACCGCATCTTTGACCTGCGGTCGGTCTTTTTCGGGGATCAGAAAGTCGAAAAAACTGCGTCCCAGGACTTGCTCCTTGGACCAGCCGAATACTTTTTCCGCCTTCTTGTTCCAGTCCGTTACGCGGGTGTTGAGATCCCAAACGACAAAAGCCAAGGGCGCGGTTTCATAAACGTTGCGGAAGAGCTCTTCTCTCTCGCGAAGCGCCTCCTGGGCCCTTTGGCAGTCAATGATGATATTTCCTAATGCGCTGACCTTTTGTTCCAGTTCTTCATACGTCGGTTTTGTACCCATGACGGTGTCTCCCGATTGTCACAGAAAGCAAAAGACTCCACGCCCTGTCTTTCATGGATATGCAGGGGGCTTGAAGGGTTTGATGTCATTTTTCATTGCAGGCTATCCAAATTTCAATGAACACGCCCTTATTCTATCAAGAGCCGATACGCGGTCTTGCTTTTGATGAGATCCGGAAAAGGCCGATGCCGGCTATAACCATGACAATACAAAGGACCTGTCCCATGGTAAGGGGACCCAACACAAAACCCATTTGGGGGTCCGGTTCTCGGAAGAACTCGAGAAAGAACCTGAAAAAACCGTAACCCACCAGAAAGGCGGCAAGCAGGAAACCGTTCGGCGTTTTCCGTCGGCTCAACAGAAAAAGCAGCACAAACAGAACCAGCCCTTCAAAAAAGGCTTCATACAATTGGGAGGGATGCCTTGGGAGCGGGCCGGCATCGGGAAACACCATCGCCCATGGGACATCCGTGACCCTGCCGTATAGTTCCGCATTGATGAAATTGCCCATCCTCCCAAAAAAGAGGCCCAGTGGGGCTGCCAGGGCGGCAAGGTCTCCGAGGACCAGATAAGATTTTCCACTTTTGCGCGTGTATAGCCAACCTCCGACAAAAACCCCTATGAGGCCGCCATGGAAAGACATGCCTCCTTCCCAGACAGCGAAAACTTTTAACGGGTGGTGGGCATAGTAGGCAAAATTGTAGAAGACACAGAATCCAAGACGTGCCCCCACAATGACGCCTACAATGGCATATGTGAGGAAATCGCCCACGTCTTGTCGGGTCAAATCGTATCCCCTGCGCCGAGAGGCCTTAATGAGCACGATATAGGCCAGGACAAAGGCGATGACATACATGAGTCCGTACCAGCGTATCTGAAGCGGGCCCAGATGAATCAACACCGGGTCTATGGTGGGATAGGTCATGGTGTCCTAGAAGCTCCGCAGTCCCTTGTTCGCCCTAACGGTCCAACAAGATTACGACAGGCGAGCATTCGGTATTTTCTTTCCGGATGAATCGGCCCATGATTACAAAAGAACACCCCCCGGGCCGTGTTGTGCACCTAAACAATATTCATCCCACAATAAGGATCCTCATGTCAACCAAGACGTTCCGGTTAACACGCTGTAATCAAAAAAAAACATACTCGTTCTTCGTTTTTGCGGCTGACGCCTTGAAAAGACCCTGGCGGTGGATTTGGGGCGGCAAAAGGGCGGTGTCCGCCTATATAAAAAGAAGAAGACTTATCGCCATTACCGCCATGCCGGCGATGAAGCCATAGATGGCCAGGTGTCCGGTTCCATACTCCCGGGCTGTCGGGAGCAGTTCGTCCAACGAGATAAAGACCATGATGCCCGCTACGGAGGCGAACAACAGACCAAAGATACTATTCGTGAAGAAAGGCCTGAGAATCGCATAACCTGCCAGGGCGACGGCCGGCTCGGAAACACCGGAAAGAAAAGAGAACCAAAAGGCTTTTTTTTTGCTTCCGGTGGCAAAATAAACCGGTACGGATATAGCGATGCCTTCGGGAATATTGTGGATTGCAACGGCCACGGCAATGGCAATGCCGATGCCCGGATCCGTCAGCGTGGCGAAAAACGTGGCAAGTCCCTCCGGGAAGTTGTGAATGCCTATTGCCAGAGCCGTGAGCAGGCCCATCCGCATCAGGCGTGCTTCGGGCGGCGCCGGTTTTTGGATTTCTTCAATAGTGCGGGCCTCGTGGGGATTTTCGTGCGAGGGAATGAGACGGTCGATAACTGCGATGAACAATACACCGGCAAAAAATGCCCCCACGGTCATCCAGGCGCCGACAATCTTTCCGTGTACCTCGGCCAGTGCGTACTGGGCCTTTGTAAAGATTTCCACAAAAGACACATAGATCATGACGCCGGCAGAAAAACCGAGTGCCAGGGAGAGAAACGCTTTGTTGGTCCGTTTGGTAAAAAAGGCCAAAGCGCTTCCGATGCCCGTGGAAAGGCCTGCCAGGGCAGTCAGCCCAAATGCCAGGATCAGGTTTTCTTCCATCATCTGTTCACCCAGCGGCGGTTTCCACCGTGGTATTGCGAATGGATTTGATTTGGCGACTTTGTAGCAAAGAATGGCTTGTAAGTCCACGTTATTGGGAGGGATCGACTTGAATTCGGACGCGAAAAACGAAGTGTGTGCAAAGGATGAGCTCTTGATGCGTTGGGACGTCGCACAATGCGGCCTACCACAGATATGTTGTCGGAGCGCCTGAGGTTTTTTCCGAATGACTTCGCCATGGAACAAGGCCGCTTCCGGGGGCAAGGTTCTTCTTGCCCTCAAGGTAGGTCGCAAGTTTTTCACACAGTCGTTCGTGCTTGAAGCCAAGGCTGTGCCACGACAGCCGTCGTTTTTTCTTGATGGTCCTTTTTTTCATTGCCTCATGCCTTGCGGGCGGCAGGACAGTGCATACGTGTCCTGCCGCCGACGGTTGCCGTTTTTGGTAGGCTACTCCTTGGAATGACAGTCTTTGCAGGTTGTCGGGGCGGCCTTGCCCTCTTTCTTTTCTGCTTTGTGGCATCCCACACAGTTTTCATGGATTGCCGAATAATGGTATTTCTCAATCTTTTGCTGCTTGCTCAGCGTTGGCGCGTCTTTGCCTGCGGGAGCCTTGGCTTCACTGTGGCAGGCTTCGCATTTTTCGACTTCATCGCCTTCTTTCCAGACATTTTTGCCGTCTTTGAACACATGATGACAATCCGCACAGGCTATCTTGTAGTCCACGCTGTGTTTAGTATGGGTAAAGGTTACCAAGGGTTTTTTGTGCTCCCCATAGACGTTGGAATTCATGGTCATCTCATCTGCTGCCTGCTGGGCGGCATAACCGACCCCTAGAAGCAGAACGGTACCCAATAATACCGCCGCCGTTATACCGGATGTTTTCTTTTTCATGATATTGCTCCTTTCTTTGTTCTGTTGTCTTTATTATACAAGGTGAATTGCTTGTGTGAAAAAGCCCAATATGGGACCGCTTCCCGATGGTTTTTGATGTTGGCTGTTAGGCGCCGCCGGCTCATCGAACCAGATGACGGTCTGTTGGGACTTGGGTGTTTCAAGGATCATCACAGAACCCATATCTCCTTTCAGTGAACTGATGGTGGCGCTGGGACCCGATATGGACGGCGCCGGTCTCATAAAAATACCCAAAAGGATCAGGCTTCCCACCAGAGCTGTTGCCGGGACGTAAAACCGTTTGGAAACAAGAAAATCGCCCAGCCTTGACCACCAAGGGATGCTCCGGTTCTGAATAGCGACGAGCACTGTTGTTTCAACGGTGTGCAAATCAACGCTTGAAAGCTCACCGTCGATTTTTGCCCTGTAGAGTTTTGCAAGGACCTGGTTGTCGTTCAGTACTTTCCGACACAAAGGACAATGCTGCACATGCTTGTGTGCCAAAGCATTTTCCCGGCGCCCAAGCTCTCCGTCCAGATACCGATATAACCATTTGATGTTACACGTTTTGCGACTTTTTTTCATGGTGTATGCCGTTTCATGTACCTGCTGTTTTATACCGTTAGACACCGGCTGTTCAAAAAAACTCACAAAAAATGGGAGCCGGCAAACGAAAGAGAACCGAATAGGCAACCGGGGCCAAATTTTTCAACATGGTTTTTTATACAAAAAAGTGTTTTGTGCTGGAAAGGGCCATGGAGGTTAAAACGATGCGGAGATATTGAAAAGCAGAGAACCGTCTTGGTGTTTAGGGCCTCCTACAATGATACTGCTGTTGTTCAAAAGCTGGATAACGGTTTCAAAGATCTGTCTATTTTTTTTGAGGATCACCAGTTCCAGCCCGACGCGTTGTTCTTGAATACTGGTGGGGGTCACTTTTAAAACCCTTTGGCCAGGCAAAGAAACGGTACCTGTTTGTCCGCTGTTGAGCGAAAGACGATCTTTGCCCAGGAGCCGGTAAGAGGAATAACGGAATAACGATCGTAGTTCTTCCACAAGGCCTGAAAGCTCGGGGTCTATGAACGGGGCGCCCTGAGATGCCAAGACCGTTTTAACCGAAACATCCACCTTTTCGGATGCCTGGACGGCACAGACCGATAGCGGAACCGTGAGGACCAAAAAGACGAAACCACTCAGCCTATGCCATTTCATCGTAAAGCCATTTGGGATAAGCCCATTTTCGGATCAGAAAAGTTTCTGAAAACGCCAAAGATTTTTCCTCATAGCAAAAGTTAGGTTTTCTGAAAAGCCTTTGTCTCAATTATTTTGACCCTTTTTCATTTTTTTTCTTCATTCAGGCTCTTTTCCAATCCTTTCCTGAGTTTTTCCCGGGCATAAAAAAGCCGGGAACTTACCGTTCCTGTCTTGATGTTTAAGGTCCTGGCGATGTCATCATAAGAAAGCCCTTCGATTTCTTTCAAAACAAGGACCGCCCTGGCTTCCTCGGGTAATTTTTTTAAATGTCTCCACACGATGTCCTGCAGTTCTTTTTTTTCGTAAAGTGTTTCCGGAGCCGTATCGGATGTCCCCAGCTCCGCATAATCACCCCCTTCATTTCTTTCCAACGGTTGGTGGCGCCATCTGAACCTTCGGGCCCAGCGCCTTTTCCAGTTCAGGCACAGATTGACAGTAATGCGATGGAGCCACGTGGACAGGGAGGATTCTCCCCGGAACGTATCGATCTTTTGATGTACCCTTAGAAAAACCTCTTGAGCGATGTCCAGGCTTTCTTCCCGGTCCAACGTGATCCCGTAGGCCGTGCTGTAGATTTTGGATTGATGCGTTCTGATGAGAAGACGAAAAGCCGCCTGGTTGCCTTCTTTTAGGAGCGCAACGAGTCTGTCTTCATCCTCCGGCTTGCCGGTTGCATTATCAGGCACGGCGGTAAACCTTTAATCTTTCTTTACAAGATTGGCAGAGGCTTTCATAGCACGGTAAACTTCACATGACGAGATCTCAGGTTGATCGATAAGGGGACGACTCAAAAGCCTCGTCAGAGGTGTCTAGACATACAAAGTTGTGGAGAGCGGGTCAAGTTTGGGGGTGTCGGATTTCGATACGGCTGAAACGCGGTCTTAAGAGCCCCTCAGCCCCGTTGAGGTTGTTATCATAAAAGGTGTGTCCCGGTGTTTTCCAGGGAGGCGCCGTGCCGGGGTCGGTAACGGAAGCAAGGGGCTCAAGCGGTCTCAAACATTTCCCCGAATAGAAATCCGACGGCCCCCGAAACCTTGGGATGTTCAAAGGGCTAATCTGTCTTGCCTATCGATTGGGAATCTGCTATACAGTCTCAAAAATGTAAAAATGAAAACCCTAATCTGTTAGAGGTGCCGGATGAAAGCGTTTCTTTATGTCGTCAGCGTGTTATGGATTGCCTTGGGATCTTGTTTTGTTTTGTACACCATCGAATGCAGAAAGACTTTGGTCAGCCTGTTGAGGGGCGTGGATCGAAGATTTCTGGCTTTTCTGCCGGCGATATTCGGCATATTGTTCATTGTGGCGGCGTCGCACACCCGCAATCCGGGGTTCATCCGTCTGCTTGGACTCCTGGCTGTAGCTGAGGGGGCGTTTATGTTTGTCAATCCGCAAGGGCTATACGGTCAGGTTGCAGAATGGTTCCTGGATAAGGCGTCAGATCAGACCTACCGGTTTTTCGGCATCATTTCCTTGATACTGGGAACAGCGGTATTGTCTTGGATTTTATAGGAAGGAGAAGATGGTTATGGGAAAAAAAGAAAAAGAAAAAAAAGAAAAACCCTTGGATCGAATGACGGCCAAGGAACTGCGGGAGGTTGCCCTTCAGATCCCGGAGATAACAGGCGTTCACGGAATGAACAAGAACGAACTTTTGACCGCGATTAAGGAAGCCCGGGGAATCGTGGACGAAACGGTTAAAGAATCCGACGTCTCGGTACGGGAAATCAAGAAGAAGATACAAGGCCTTAAGATTCTGAAAAACCAGGCAAATGAGAATAAGGAGAAAACAACGGCCAAGGTCCTGCGCCGACGCATCAGCCGGCTGAAAAAAAAGACCCGGCGGGCGGCTTGATCCGGTTGCGATGATCAGGCCTCATGAGATAGCCTTTGATGTGGATGGCGTTTTTGCCGATACCATGGGTCTTTTTTTGGAGATCGCACGGAAAGATTATGGGATTAACCACATTCAATACGGCGATATTACCCGGTATTATCTGGAGGAATGCCTCGACGTCCCTGCTGAAATTATCAATGCGATCATCGATAGGCTCCTGGAGGGCGACTTCCATGATCAATTGAGGCCTCTCGATGGCTCCTGCGAGGTGCTGTCCGCCATGGCGCACAGCAGCCCACTTCTTTTTGTGACAGCCCGCCCCACTGCTTCATCCATTGAGGCCTGGATTAACCGCATGCTGCCTGAGGTTTCTTCTCCCATTGAAGTTGTTGCAACGGGAGCGTTGGAAGCAAAGGCGGCGGTACTCAAAGAAAGAGGCGTCCGGTTTTTTGTGGAGGACAGCCTGGAGGTCTGTTTCACCTTACAGGACGAGCAAATTACGCCCATTTTGTTTTGTCAGCCCTGGAACCGTTCCGCCCACCCCTTCCGGGAGGTGCGCCACTGGAATGATATCAGAGCACTCATAGCTCTCGACGTTATCTAGTGCGCCCCTTTTTCTCCATTTTTTGATTGATTAATCAGCCTATTGTGATAGACATTGTAATTTTTTGCGGTTATCTAAAAAGTTCAAGTCGTGTTTCGCTTGGCCGAATGGGCATCGATCCGCCGGCCGGCCAAAACTCGGCGTCAAGGCCGCGTAAGGACGGCCGATGAATGGGAAAAACCATGACATCTGTGAATTACGGTACTTGCCGGGTGCGAACCTGATCGCGTTGCGGCCGACCAAACGCGGCCTAGGCGCCTCGAACACTTGCCCGGCTTACGACTCGATACCCATTCGGCCTCCTTTTCATATGAACTTGAGCTTTCCGGATAACCGCGTAATTTTTTTCAAAGGTTGCGGTTTCGGGATTTTAACCGTGATGGATATTTATGAAGGAGAGAATTTCCATGAAAGCATGGCTTGACAAGTTCCTCGAAATGCTTTTCGTGGAGAAAGGCTTTTCTGCGCATACGTGCCGAGCCTACCAAAAAGATTTGGAGCAATTTTTTTCTTATTTGGACGGGCAGCTCAAGGGAAAATTTGGTGAAAACGTTAACGACATCGATAGTTTAACCATTCGGTTTTATCTGGGTTTTTTGCACAAAAGGTATAAAAAAACGACCATTGCGCGAAAGCTCTCAAGCTTGCGTTCTTTTTTTGGGTTTCTGGTAAAGAAGGGTTTTCTGGCCAAAAACCCCGCGGAAACGGTGTTGACTCCCAAGCGCGGAAAGCCGATTCCGAACTATTTGCCCATAGACGAGACATTTCGTCTACTGGACGGAATGAAAAGCGGATCGCTCCTTGCGATGAGAAACAGGGCCATTCTGGAAACCTTGTATTCAACAGGGATGCGTGTTGGTGAACTTGTGGGAATGAACGTCGCCAATATTGATTTTGGCAAAGGCTTGGCAAGGGTCCTTGGCAAAGGGAACAAGGAGCGCTTGGCCCCCATCGGGGAGAAAGCCCTTCGGTCAATTCAAGATTACCTGGATAAAAGGTGCTCTGAGACAGGAGGGAGAAAAAAAGCAAGTGCGCCCTTATTTTTAAACAAGTTGGGCACTCGGCTTAGTGCCCGTTCCGTTGCGCGATTGCTCGACAAGGCCAATCGCCGGTTGGGGCTTGTGCGATCCATAACGCCCCATGGGCTTCGACACTCCTTTGCCACCCACATGCTTGATGCCGGAGCCGATCTGCGGATGGTCCAGGAACTGTTGGGTCATGCCAGCCTATCCACGACGCAACGCTATACCCATGTGAGTATCGACCGTCTAATGCAGGTTTACGACAAATCCCACCCCAGGCGCTAGGCTCAAGGGGTCATGGCAGGTGTAAGGCGGCTTAATTCGGATTGTGAATTTTTGTCCCGGATGTGTTGCGTCGGCCCCGCCGGGGGGCTTGATGATACCACCTACTTCCACAGGAGAGATGCATGGGTCAGGCAATGGACCTCAATATCATTTTTACGTGAAGTTTGGAGATATGGATATGCGTGAGCAAGGCATTGCCCTTAAGGGAACCACCATATTGGCCGTTCGCCGAGGCAATCAGGTGGCGCTGGCTGGTGACGGGCAAGTGACTTTGAAGGATACGATCGTAAAACACCGGGCCAAGAAGGTTCGCAAGATCTATAATAACGAGATCTTGGTTGGATTTGCCGGCGCTACGGCAGATGCATTGAATCTTTTTGAACGGTTTGAAGGCAAGCTAGAGAAGTATAATGGGAATATGACCAGGTCGGCCGTGGAGTTGGCAAAAGACTGGCGGACCGACAAATATCTGAGGCGTCTGGAAGCCCTTCTTGTGGCGGCAAATGCCGATCACCTGTTTCTGATATCTGGAAATGGCGACGTTATCGAGCCTGACGGGGGAATCCTGGGCGTGGGTTCAGGCGGGGCGTATGCCCAAGCCGCCGCCATAGCATTGGTAGGTCATACAGAACTCGACGCGAGAACCATTGCCGAGGCTTCCATGAAGATAGCCGCTGCAATTTGTATATACACCAACGAAGAGATCACGATGGAGTGTCTATGAAAAAGTTAACGCCAAGGGAAATCGTATCGGCCCTTGACCGGTATATTATCAGCCAGCAAGATGCCAAACGCTCGGTGGCAATCGCTCTTAGAAACCGCTGGCGGAGAAGGCAGGTGCCAACGGAACTGCGTGACGAGATTGCTCCAAAAAATATTATTCTTATCGGGCCGACCGGGGTGGGAAAGACAGAGATCGCCAGGCGTTTGGCTCATCTTGCCGATTCGCCGTTTCTTAAAATTGAGGCCTCCAAATTTACCGAAGTGGGGTATGTCGGGCGGGATGTGGAGTCAATGATCCGTGATCTTACCGAGCTGTCCGTGAATATGGTCAAATCGAAAGAGCAACAAGCGGTCAAGGGAAAGGCTCAACAGATTGCCGAAGAGCGTTTGCTGGATATCCTGCTGCCGCCTAAAAAGGATATTGAGGTTCCGGACGACGTTCAGGATGAAGAGGCCACACTGGAACTTGTCCGGACGAACCCGCCCGAACCCCCGTCAACCCGTGATAAGATGCGGCAAATGTTGCACGACGGCAAGCTTGACAATCGGTATGTCGATCTGGATGTGGCCGAACGGGCGATGCCCGTCGTGGAGGTGTTCTCGAGCGCCGGGCTTGAAGAAATGGATATTAATATCAAGGATATGTTGGGGGGACTTTTTCCGAAAAAGACCAAGAAGCGAAAAGTCAAAGTGCCGGAAGCCGTAGAGATTTTGGCCCAGGAAGAGGCCCAGCGTTTGGTGGACATGGACAGGGTGGTCAAAGAAGCCCTGTCAAAGGTCGAGCAGTCCGGGATTATCTTTTTGGATGAGATAGACAAAATAACGGGAAGAGAAGGCGGACACGGTCCGGATGTTTCCAGAGAGGGGGTTCAGCGAGACCTTTTGCCCATCGTTGAGGGGTGTACCGTTACCACCAAATACGGCATGGTCAAGACGGATCATATCCTTTTTATTGCTTCCGGGGCATTTCATACAAGCAAGCCCTCGGATCTGGTTCCCGAACTTCAAGGGCGGTTTCCGATCCGGGTAGAGCTGAAGTCTCTTGGGAAAGAAGAGTTTGTAAGAATACTGACGGAACCGAAGAACGCCCTGATCCTTCAGTATGAAGCGTTGCTCAAGACCGAGGGGATAGACCTGGTGTTTGAGCGTGACGCTGTTTGCGCCATTGCGGAAACAGCCACGCAGGTTAATGACCGGACGGAGAATATCGGGGCCAGGCGACTGCACACGGTTATGGAACGACTTCTTGACGACATTCTTTTTGATGCGCCCGACATTACAGAGAAAAGGATCGTTATCGATGCCGCATATGTGCAGAGAAAGCTGGAAGGCATCAAAGAGGATGTGGATCTTAGTAGGTATATTCTCTAGATGTGAGATACTCGTTGCAAGAAGTAGAGGCAAGGAGAAGCCGGTGGCGGGAATCGAAGCCGCCGTTTCAGGTTTTATGTTTTAGGTGTCCAGTCTGAACCTGAGCCTGAAACCTAGCACTTGAAACCTAAACCCTGGATTTTCAGCCAATGACCATCAATGTTGCCGACATACTCATCGAAGCGCTGCCTTACATCCGTCGATTCTATCGCAAGACCATTGTCATTAAATACGGTGGGCACGCCATGGTGGACAAGGCGCTCAAGAACGACTTTGCTCGAGATATTACCTTGCTGAAATTTATCGGCATGAATCCTGTGGTCGTGCATGGCGGGGGGCCGCAGATTGGATCGGTTTTAGAAAGAATGGGCATCGCATCTCACTTTGTCGACGGCATGCGCGTTACAGATGAACCGACCATGAACGTGGTGGAAATGGTACTTGTGGGCAATGTGAATAAGGAGATTGTCGCCCAAATCTGTCAGCAGGGCGGGAAGGCTGTGGGGCTGAGCGGGAAGGACGGAGGATTGATTCTTGCCAAGAAAATGCACCTGGTCCGTCCTCCTGGAATTGAAGATAAGCCTCCTGAGATTATAGACATTGGGATGGTTGGAGAGGTTGTGGGTGTTGACGCGGAGATTATCCGGACGTTGGAGGGCGGCGGCTTCATTCCTGTTATTGCACCAGTCGGCGTTGGGGATTCCGGAGAGACGTATAACATCAATGCCGATTGGGTAGCCGGTAAGATCGCCGTGGCCCTAAAAGCCATGAAACTGATATTGCTCACCGACGTGGCCGGGGTTAAGGATCGGGATGGTTCCCTCATCTCTTCCATTACCGCAGAGGCTGCAGAGACGTTGTGCAACCAAGGGACCATCTCCGGTGGAATGGTTCCCAAGATTAAATGCGCGCTTGAGGCCGTCAAAGAAGGCGTGGAAAAGGCTCATATTATTGACGGCCGAAATCCCCATGCAGTGCTCCTGGAGCTTTTTACGGACAAGGGGATCGGCACGGAAGTCAGACTTTAGTCACTGGTCAATAGTCATTGGTCATTGACTGATGCCCGAGGCCCTACACCATGGGAGCGGGGCATAGCGCAAAGAGCTGGACCTCGGACCCCGGGCGATGGGCCAAAGAAGCTGCAGGCTTAAGGCTTAACGGGGCCTTAAATGCGAAACCTGAGATTTTGGAATACTGTTCACGATTTTTGGTGCACGAACGTCGATACTAACTAATGACCAGTGACTAATGACTATTGACCAATGCAGAGGGATAACGTGACCGCCAAGGAAACCATGGAAAAGGCAGACCGCGTAATGGCGGCAACCTACGGCCGATTTCCTCTTGTCCTTACCGAGGGAGCAGGCTGTGTTGTCAAGGACGCGGACGGTCGGACATTTACGGATTTTGTGGCCGGCATTGCCGTGTGCAATCTCGGGCACGCCCATGAAGGCGTGGCAAAGGCCGTTTCCGATCAAGTCCGTCGCCTGGTGCATGTTTCGAATTTGTACTACACGGAGCCGCAAGTTGCGTTGGCTGAGCGGCTTGTTGAGCACTCTTTTGCCGACCGCGTCTTTTTTTCCAACAGTGGTGCAGAGGCCAACGAGGCGGCCATCAAGTTGGCCAGGAAATACTTCAAGGATAAGGGTTCGCCGGAACGGTACAGAATGATTACCATGGAAAAGTCCTTTCACGGCAGGACCATGGCCACCTTGTCGGCTACCGGTCAGGCCAAAATCAAAAAAGGTTTTGAGCCTCTTTTGGATGGGTTCGACATGGTCCCTTTCAACGACTTGGATGCTGTTCGCAAGGCTATTACCGACAAGACCTGTGCGGTTTTGCTCGAACCCATTCAGGGCGAGGGCGGCGTGCGTTGCCCCGTGCCGGGATACTTGGAAGGGCTCAGGCAACTCTGCGACAAAGAGGGATTGCTTCTGATTTTTGACGAGGTGCAAACGGGTATGGGCCGAACGGGCAAGCTCTTTGCCTATGAGCATTTCGATATGACACCCGATATCATGACCTTGGCAAAGGCTCTGGCAAACGGACTGCCCATGGGGGCCATGCTGGCCAAGGGGTATGTCGCGGAGGCCTTTGGGCCTGGGAGCCATGCCACGACCTTTGGGGGAAGCCCCCTGATCGCCCGTGCAGCCCTGGCCGTTGCCAAAGCCATTTTGGATGACGGGATCCTGGAAAACTGTCAACGAACGGGGCGCTATTTCAGGGATCGGCTTTTAGACCTGCAATCCGAACACCCATGTATCCGTGATGTTCGGGGGATGGGCCTTCTGATAGGTCTGGACCTGACGTGTCAAGGCGCGCCAATTGTAAAAAGGTGTCTGGACAAGGGGTTTTTGATCAACTGTACCCAGGAGCACGTTCTGCGATTTGTTCCTCCGCTGATTATTCGGGAAAAAGACATTGACGCGCTGGTGGCTTGTTTGGGCGAGGTCCTGCGGGAATGTGCCGGCCAACCTTAAGCGAAGGGACAATACGGCATTGGCGATTGTAACAAAGAATGGTTGATCGTTGTTTTTGAGTTGTTATTCGGGTTTACGCAATAACGGGGGCTTGTGTTGCCCGTTGCCGAACACACGATTTTTGATTCTTACATGACGGGCGATAAAATGAAAAAAGACCTTTTAACACTGAGAGATTTGAATGCCGAGGATTTTCAATGGCTCTTTAATCGTTCCATGGAACTGAAACATCGTTACAAAAGAGGCATTCCGGATCAGTCTCTGCGCGGAAAGACCATTGGATTGATTTTTGACAAGGCATCGACCAGAACCAGAGTGTCTTTTGAGGCGGCCATGATTCAACTCGGGGGCGCTTCATTGTTTCTCAATGCCCGGGATACCCAACTGATTAGAAATGAACCGATTGCAGATACGGCTCGGGTGCTTTCCAGGTATGTAGATGGGCTGGTGGTTCGCACGTATTCGCAGGATTTGCTTGGCGAGCTGGCGACGGAATCTTCCATTCCGGTGATCAACGGGCTGACGGATCTTTATCATCCCTGCCAGGTGTTGAGCGACCTGATGACGATATTGGAACACAAGCATACATTGAAACAACTCAAGATTGTTTGGGTGGGTGACGGCAACAATGTGGCCCATTCGTGGCTGAATGCGGCAGCTATTCTTGGGCTCAACCTCACGCTGGCATGCCCGGAAGGTTTCTATCCGAAAAAGGAAATTCTGGAGCCTGCCAAGGCGGATGCCGGTGAGGCGATTCGCGTTTTATCGGATCCCAAAGCCGCCGTATGTGATGCGGACGTCATTTATACGGACGTGTGGGCCAGTATGGGCCAAGAGAGCGAATCGGTGCATCGGAAAGCGATTTTCAAGCCTTACCAGGTAAACCGGACGTTGGTGGATTTGGCGCATGACAATGTGATGGTCATGCACTGTTTGCCTGCACATCGGGGCGAAGAAATTACGACGGATGTGCTGGAAGGTGATCGTTCCGCCGTGTGGAATCAGGCGGAAAACAAGCTGCACATGCATAAGGCCATCTTGGAGAAACTTGTCGGTCCTTAGTCAGGTGAACCGTCAACATCGGAGGTGTGTTTTGTCGGAAAAGATTCAAAAGATCGTTCTGGCCTATTCAGGGGGGCTCGATACGTCGGTTATTCTCAAATGGTTGGTCGAGACCTACCGGTGTCCGGTGATTGCCTTTGTTGCTGATATCGGACAGGCGGAAGAACTGGAAAATCTGGAGACAAAGGCCCTGAAAACAGGTGCGGAGAAGGTATTTATCGAGGATCTTGCCGAGACATTTGTGCGGGATTATGTGTTTCCGGCATTCCGGGCCAATGCGGTTTATGAGGGCGGCTATCTGCTGGGTACATCCCTCGCGCGTCCCCTGATTGCGAAACGTCAAATTGAGATTGCCCATGAAGAGGGCTGTGATGCCGTGAGCCATGGCGCCACGGGCAAGGGAAACGATCAGGTTCGCTTCGAACTGACCTACCAGGCCCTTTCGCCCCGTATCAAGATCATTGCCCCGTGGCGTGAGTGGTCTCTGAATTCTCGTCAGGCACTCATGGAATATGCCCAAGCCCACGGCATTGAAGTCCCAACGACACCCCGCAAGCCATACAGCAGTGACCGCAATTTGCTTCACATCAGCTACGAAGGCGGAATTCTCGAAGATCCGTGGAGCCCTCCTCCGGACGACATGTTCACGTTGTCGGTGTCTCCCCAGCATGCTCCGGACCATTCTGAGGTGGTCGAGATTGTGTTCGAGCAAGGCAATCCTGTGGCGATCAACGATGAAATACTTCCTCCTGCAAAGTTGCTTGCAAGGCTTAACGCACTGGGTGGGGCAAACGGCATTGGACGGATTGATTTGGTGGAAAATCGATTCGTGGGCATGAAATCTCGGGGGGTGTATGAGACTCCCGGAGGCACGATTCTCAGGGCGGCCCATATGGCCATGGAATCCATCACCATGGATCGGGAGGTCATGCATCTGCGGGATTCGTTGATTCCCAAGTATGCTGAATTGGTTTACTATGGTTTCTGGTTTTCTCCGGAAATGAAGGTCATGCAGACCATGATCGATGAGACCCAAAAGACTGTGTCGGGCACGGTGCGATTGGAACTGTACAAAGGAAATTGTCGCGTTACAGGCCGCAGGTCGGACCAATCCATGTACAGGGGGGACTTTGCCACGTTTGAATCGGACGATGTTTATCGACAAAAGGATGCAGAGGGTTTTATTCGGTTGAATGCGTTGAGGCTTCGTATTCAGGCGTTGTTGCGAGAGACCAAATAAAGATAGATAATCACGAAAGCACGAAATGACGAAGGCACGAAATTTTTTCAGGCTGAAGGGTGAAAGGCGCCTCAAATTTGAAACATGAAGTTTTGGAAGACTTTTCACAATTTACGGTTTACGAATAACGATAGTAAATAACGACCGATAACGAGTGGCTATTGACCATTGAGGTGTGCCGTGTCCGACAAGCCGTGGAGTGGTAGATTTACTGAGAAAACCGATCGAAGCGTAGAGTCTTTTACGTCTTCCATTCATTTTGACAGCCGCCTGTATCCCTACGACATCGAAGGCAGTATCGCCCATTGCCGCATGCTTGCCAGGCAATCGATTATTTCCGAGGACGAAGCCTCACGAATTATAGAAGGCCTTGGCCGGGTTGCCCGCGATGTGGAACGGGGTCGTTTTGAGTTGGACGAGGCCCTGGAAGATGTCCACATGAACATTGAGAATCGTCTCACCCAAGAAGTCGGGAAAGTGGCCCAGAAACTCCACACCGCACGGAGTCGAAATGATCAGGTTGTTTTGGATGTCCGGATGTACCTTCGCGACGAGGTCAAGAAGATACTGGCGCAGTTGACGGCTTTTCGGCAGGCCCTGGTGACCCTTGCCGACGAACACATGGATGTCATTATGCCCGGGTATACGCATCTCCAACGTGCGCAACCCGTATTGTTTTCCCATCACATCATGGCCTACTATGAAATGTTCACCCGAGATCGGCAACGCTTTGAAGGGGTGCTGAAAAGGACCGACGTCATGCCTTTGGGCAGTGCAGCCCTGGCCGGCACGACGTATCGTATTGATCCGGCTTACACGGCCAAACTGCTCAACTTTCATGACATTTCCGCCAACAGTATGGATGCTGTCGGGAGTCGCGATTTCATCATGGAATTCTTGTCGGCGGCGGCCATCTGCATGGTACATCTCAGCCGGCTTTCAGAAGAAATCATTCTGTGGTCTTCCCGTGAATTTGGATTTTTGGAAATACCGGACGCCTTTGCCACCGGAAGCAGTATCATGCCACAGAAGAAAAACCCCGATGTCCCGGAATTGGTCCGGGGCAAGACCGGTCGTGTGATAGGAAGCCTGGTGACATTGTTGACTGTGATGAAAGGGCTTCCACTGGCGTACAATCGGGATATGCAGGAAGACAAGGAGCCCCTGTTTGACGCTGTCGATACACTGTCCATGTGTCTGGCCGTGTACAGAAGGCTCGTGCCGAAATTGAAGGTGAACCGTTCCATACTTGCCGAGGCTGTCACGAAAGGATATTTAAATGCCACGGAAGTTGCCGACTACTTGGTCGGCAAAGGGATGGCCTTTCGGGATGCCCACCATTGCACCGGGCAAGTGGTCCGGTATGCCATGGATCAGGGTAAAGAGTTGCACGAACTGGACCTTCATGATTTTGAGCGATTTTCCAAGTTCTTCAAAGAGGACATTTTTGGCCTTTTGACCCCGGAGCAGATGGTCAACAGACGTCTTTCAAGCGGAGGTACGGCCACGCGCAATGTGCTTCAGGCGATTGCAGGTGCGGTTGAACTGTTGGACCTGGAGCGCAGAACAACTGAAGAAGGGTGAATACGGCACACGGGCACTGTATGCGACTGTGTTTTTCCATATCTTTGGCGATTCTGGTAGCCTTGGTTGGTTGTGGGCGCAAGGGCCCACCGGTGCCTCCGGCGGTGGTTGTCCCGCCGGCGATTCGGGATTTGAACGCCACAACCCTTGGAAATAGCATTCAGTTGCATTGGTCTGTGCCGGCAAGGGGCGGGGCACCGCTGGAAGGGATCCGCAGTTTTAGGGTTTTCAGGCACGTGGAGAAACGGTCGGCGCCGCTATGTCCGGGGTGTCCTTTGTCTTTTGATAAACTCCATGAAATCAAGATGAGCAATCCCGCCCCGGCCCGTATCGATCATGGGCGGATGGTATATTCAGTTGGGTCCGAGCCCGGACTTCGGTATGCATTCAAGGTTCTTGCGGTGCACCAGAGTGGCGGAGTCAGTGATGATTCCAATGTCGTCCGGATGCCGGCGCAATGAGAAAGGGCTGTCCGCGGTGTCTGGTTTGATTTTTCAAAGCCGGTCTCGGGGCAAAAGCGGAAAAATCCGGCCTATGCCAGGGGTGGGTGTTTTGCTCAACCATCGCTGACTTCCGGACTTTGCCAAGTAAGGTTTTTGGTAACCGTGTAGCACGTTGAAACCCTGGGATTTTCAAAGGGCCAACCTCTTACGGTTTTTTTTAACCGGGGATAACCGATAATGCACCACTTTCATTACCAAGACAACCAAATGTATTGCGAAGATGTCCCTGTGGCAACCATTGCCGAAGAAGTAGGAACGCCTTTTTATTTATACAGTCACGCCACGCTACGACATCATTTTCTCACATTTGAGACAGCTTTTGAAGGGATAGACCATTTGGTCTGCTTTTCCGCCAAAGCGAATTCGAACCGAGCCGTCTTGAAGCTTTTTGCCGATCTTGGCGGCGGCGTGGATATCGTGTCCGGCGGAGAGCTGTATCGTGGACTGCAGGCGGGCATTGCCCCTTCAAAAATCGTTTTTTCCGGAGTGGGAAAACGGGAAGATGAGATCATCTATGGTTTGGAATCAGGGATTCTCATGTTTAATGTGGAATCGATCGAAGAGCTTGAACTGATGGATCGTTGTGCTTCCCGGCTCAACAAGAAGGCGCCCGTCTCCCTTCGTGTCAATCCGGATGTGGATCCCAAGACACATCCTTACATTTCTACAGGACTGAAAAAAAATAAATTCGGGTTACACAAAGATGCCGTGGTGGATGCATACCGGGATGCGGTTGGGCGGGCCCATGTAGATGTTATCGGCATCAGTTGCCATATTGGTTCACAGATTACCGAGGTGGGTCCTTTTGTAGATGCCCTGGTTCGCATCAAAGAACTTATCGGTATGCTGGAGTCGATCGGTATCGCCGTCTCCTACCTGGATTTGGGGGGAGGACTCGGCATTACCTATGACCGGGAATCTCCGCCCCATCCCAGCGAATACGGCAAGGCAATCGTGGAAACAGTGGGCGATCTTGCGCTTACCCTTATTCTGGAGCCCGGGCGGGTTATCGTGGGCAATGCAGGGATTCTTGTGACCAGGGTGCTTTACAACAAGCAGGGAGACGGAAAGGACTTCGTTATTGTGGATTCGGCAATGAATGATCTGGCGCGCCCATCTCTTTATAATGCCTATCATGCGATCGTGCCTGTTTTTAAGACGCAAGCCCCGACCATAGTCGCCGATGTGGTCGGCCCTATTTGTGAAAGTGGCGATTTTCTCGCAAAGGACCGCAAGATTCTTCAGGTTCATTCCGGAGATCTTCTCGCAGTGATGAGCGCCGGAGCTTATGGTTACACCATGTCTTCCAACTATAACTCGAGGCCAAGGGCGGCGGAAGTGATGGTCAAGAAAGACGCTTTCCATGTGGTCAAGACACGGGAATCTTATGAGGATTTGGTGGCAGGTGAGTCGATACCGCCGTTTCTTTAGGAAGCAAGTGGGCATAGGGCATTGATGGTGAATAACGAACGGATTTGGGATGAAGGAAAAGATGATGGAACAGCACATCCCTTTTTTCAAAATGAGTGGCAGCGGCAACGACTTCATTCTTATAGACAATCGTCATGGCGTGGTGGATGAACAAGGTCTGGGCCGATGGATCGCTTCTGTGTGTCGCAGAAAATACGCTGTAGGCGCTGACGGACTCATTCTTATCGAGCATGCACGGGATGCGGATTTCAAATGGCGGTTCTTCAATGCGGACGGCGGGGAGGTCGAAATGTGCGGCAATGGGGGGCGCTGCGCGGCGAGACTGGCCTATTTGCTGGGCATTGCAGGAGAGCGGTTGCGTTTTGAAACGAGGGCTGGTACCGTCAAGGCCGAAGTGGCGGGCAAAAGCGTCAAGCTGGAGATCCCCGAACCCTCCGGCCTTTGTCTTGAATATCCCCTTCAACTTGACAATCAGACCGTCACGGTCAGCAGCGTCACAGTCGGTGTGCCCCATGTGGTTATTTGGGTGGACAATATTGAATCGGCGCCCGTATTGAAGATGGGCCCGGCCATCAGGTATCATACACAATTTGCACCGGCCGGCACGAACGTCAATTTCTTGCAGCTTTTGGGCGACGGCGGGTTTGCCATTCGGACCTATGAAAGGGGGGTGGAGGACGAGACCCTTGCATGTGGCACCGGTTCTGTGGCTGCCGCCCTTGTGGCCGCGGGGAAAAATCTGATCCGGTCTCCCGGGGTTTTACACACAAGGGGCGGGGAGATGTTGAAGATCTATTTTGAAAAAGGGGAAAACGGCTTTTCCAATGTTTTTCTTGAAGGCGATGCGAGGGTCATTTATGAGGGGAAGCTGTGGAAAGAGGCAACACGAACGTGAATCGAAACCCGGGGCATCGGCCATTATCCGTCTACGAATGACCAATGACTAGGGCCATCTGGAGGATTGAACTTTGAAGATCGAAAAAGCAGAAAGGCTGAAACGCCTTCCTCCCTATCTTTTTAAAGAGTTGGACCGTCAGAAGGAAGCCGTTCGGGCCAAGGGGATGGACATCATAGATCTTGGGGTAGGGGATCCTGACATTCCAACGCCCGTTCATATCATTGAGGCCGGCAAAAGGGCCGCAGAAGATCCCGCCAATCACCGATACCCTTCTTATTCCGGCATGGGCCAATTCAATGCGGCCGTAGCCGAATGGTACAAAAGGCGATTCCATGTGGACGTGGATGCCGGCAAAGAGGTGGTCACCCTTATCGGGTCCAAGGAAGGCATTGCCCATATTCCCCTGGCGTTCATCAACCCAGGCGATATTGCTCTGGTGCCGAGTCCGGGTTATCCTGTCTATCATGTTGGAACCCAGTTTGCGGGGGGAGAGCCGTACTTCATGGATCTGTTCAAGGAAAACGCTTTTCTGCCGGATCTGGGCGCCATCCCTGCAGAGGTGGCAAAAAGAGCCAGGATGATGTTTATCAACTATCCCAACAATCCTACAGCGGCTGTGGCGACAAAGGCGTTTTTTGAGTCTGTGGTTGCCTTTGCCCATGCGTTCAACATTATCGTGTGTCACGATGCAGCCTATTCGGAAATAGCTTTCGACGGCTTTAACCCTATGAGTTTCCTGGAGGTGGCAGGGGCTAAATCCGTCGGTATCGAATTCCATTCCCTTTCCAAGACTTATAACATGACAGGCTGGCGTATCGGGTTTGCCGTGGGCTGTGCGGAGGTTATCGAAGGGTTGGGGCAGGTCAAAAGCAATGTTGATTCAGGCGCTTTTCAAGCCGTGCAGCTTGCCGGAATTGCCGCCCTTGATGAAGATCAGTCCTGCGTGGAAGCCATGAGGCGCATATACCAGGAGCGTCGCGACATCCTGGTTGACGGATTGCATTCCATGGGGCTTTCGGTGGACAGACCAAAGGCAACTTTTTACCTTTGGATTGAAGTCCCGGACGGATTTACGTCAGCAGGGTTTTCCAGGCGTCTCTTAACCGAAGCGGGTATTGTGAGCACCCCTGGAAACGGTTTCGGCGCAGCAGGTGAAGGATATGTTAGAATGGCCGTCACGGTAGACAAGGACAGGATCCGCGAGGCCGTGGATCGAATGAAGTCTGTTGGCTTTTAAGCACCAAGCATATATCGGCGTGGGGTCGAATCTGGGAGAAAAGGTGGACAACTGCCGTCAGGGCATTGCAGCCATTGCCGTCTTAAAGGGCTGTCTGTTAGACGGTGTGTCTCCGTTGTACGAAACTGAGCCGGTTGGTGTGCAAGACCAAGCTTTTTTTGTAAATGGGGTCGCTCTGGTTAAGACGGACTTGGAGCCTGTGGGACTGCTGGAGCGACTTCGGGCCATAGAAACTTCTTTGGGCAGGAAACCGGGCGGCAAGAAGTTCGGCCCCAGGGTTCTGGATCTGGACATACTCTTTTTCGATAATGTCATTTTGCGAACAGACCGGATTGAGATCCCGCATCCGAGGCTGCACGAGCGGCGGTTTGTCTTAGAGCCTCTTTGCGATCTGGCGGCCGAGCTGGTACATCCGGTGTTGGGAAAAACGGTACGATTTCTGCTTGCCGATTTAAAGGATGGCAAAAAAGTGGTCAGGTTGGCTCTATGAAATTCTTGTTCCTTTGCCTGCTGTTTTATTTGGGCTATCGTGTAATAAGGGGTTTTTTTGCCCCGACCCCGGGACCGTCTGCGACCAGGTCTGAAAAGGCAAACGATATGGTCCCTGTTGATGATGTCATGGTGAAGGATCCTTTTTGCCAAACCTATATCCCGAAACGAGATGGCATAAGACAAACCATAGACGGAAAAACGGTGTTTTTTTGCAGCACGCAATGCCGGGACAAATATCTGGACGGCATCACGAAGGATAGCGGAACGACTTGAGGCGCATGGCGGATTACTTGGCAGCAAGGGCCATGCCTTGCTGGATTGTTCTTTGCGGCTGGATTGGTCTTTGCGGAATGATGTTGGCGATGGTCTCCAATGTTGTGGAGGCAGACATCTATCGGTGGGTGGACGGCGAGGGTACCGCGCATTTTACCAATGTGCCGACCTGTCCACAATACGAAGTTTACATTCGTGAATCGATTCCCAGACGAATCCATCCATCCATGCGTTTTGATCCGCATATACAAGAGGCGGCCAAAGCATATGATGTGCCGGTCTCCCTGGTCAAGGCGATTATCAAGGCGGAGTCGGACTTTAATCCCAATGCCGTATCTCATGCCGGCGCCCAGGGTTTGATGCAGTTGATGCCGCAGACCGCCAGAGAATTGGGAGTGTCCGATTCCTTCGACCCGCGAGAAAATATTCTGGGAGGCGTGCGCTACTTTAAAGGACTTTTGGATCGATATCACGGAAGTATTCCTCTTGCCCTGGCTGCCTACAACGCGGGACCCAGTAGGATCGGGCCCTTAAGGGAGGTGCCTCGCATTGAAGAAACCGAGCGCTTTGTGCGCAGAGTCATGGAATACTTCTACAACTTTTGACCCCATTCCTGATGGTGCGATGAAAACAGTTCGTGGGTGGCTGGATACCTTTTTTAATACTCCAAACCACTTGACCC
>CAYSGJ010000087.1:0-6466 GCA_964430705.1 uncultured Desulfobacterales bacterium
TTTTGATTTTAAACCAGAAACAAGAAACCAGGAACCAGAAACCCGTCAGGCAAAAGTCAAGGGCTGACCCCGGATCTCGCCCCAGCGGCCACAGAACCACTGAGTTTTCGCCGAAGGCGTGAAATTCTTGTCTGCGTCGGTCGGCGTGATTCTGCGGCAACAAATTTTCTTTCGTTACCCAAAATTGCTTTGAGCAAAAATGGGTAAAAAACAGACCGGGGGTGTTTTTCAAAGGGCGATCGGGTTTGATGTGTCAAGAATAACGATTTGACCCCCCCAATTTGTGGCTTGCTTTACTTTTCGCGAACACCGTGCTATAGGCTTAGTTTAAAATTCAAGCCAAAACAGGTGGTTAAGGCGTAGCTTCTTGGTGTTCGAAGAGTTGGCGGGGGAATCTGGTTTGATCAGCCTGCAAAATCGGCAACCTGCCCATATCTGGGGGAGAGGCTGCTCTTGTGTTTCGGCGAAACGGTAACAAAGCCTTCAATGAATGATTCAGGTCAAACATACAATACCAGAATCCAAAAAGGCGGAGCCCTTTTGGAAGACATGCGGATGCTTGTTCGTTCGTGGGAGGAAATTGACGGGAAGGACAACAGGGTCGAGGTTCGCCGTCTGCTTGGCAAGAAGACTCTTGCACGGTCCAAAGACACGCTGGTTCGGGCATTTGTCCCGAGATTCGTTCAGGGCGATCCTACAAATGCGTGGAAGATTGTTCGACTGTTGGAAGACAGAAATGTAGCGCCTGAAATTCTGCGACCTGTATATTACTGGATTACTGCTCGAAGTGACCGGCTATTATATGACTTCGTCACCCAGGAACTAATCCACATAGCAGGTTCGGGAGACGGTTCGGTCAGGATAGAGGAAACCGCCGCGTGGATTCGTGACCATATAAAAAAGGCAGGCCAGCAATGGACCCCGACCGTCACGCTTAAGGTCGGACGAGGAATCCTCGCGGCTTTAAGGGATTTTGGAATCCTTGAAGGCGGAACAAAAAAACGGATCGCCCCCGTCCACGTTCCTATCGAAGCGTTTTGTTACATCGCCTTTTGGCTTGGCCGAATGGGCAATAGCGGATTAAGCCTTGTTAGACATTCCGACTGGAGCCTGTTTTTGTTTGGCCCTAAGATTGTCGAACGGCTGATGCTTGAAGCCCATCAACAAAACTTTTTAAGCTTCCACTCGGCCGGCCGAATTTACAGGGTGGATTTTCCAACCGATAATGCCGGAGACTATGTTGATGTTCTCTTTGGAAAAAAATCTCAAGAAGCTTGAAGAAGACCTGGTCGCGGAGCCTCTCAGGATCAGTGCATACCACGATCTTCCTTTCGCAATTTTTCGGTATGACCCGGAAGATGAATTTGAACTCCGCAAGCGGTTACGTCTCTTTGCCTTTGGGCTGGATCAAAATCATGGCAAGCAGGTCCGTTTTGTGTCTTTGGCAGAGCTGGTCTGGAAAGTGATCTCCGAAGAACAGGGCCTTGATTATCTGGTCAAGGTTGAAAAAACTCGGGGCTTCAAGGCCGGCCAGGACCATGTGAACAGTCTTCTGTCAAGCGCGCACTTCCGCCCAATTTCCAATGAGGTACTGAAATGCTTTGATGGACTAGATCCTCAAAAGCATATGGTCTTTCTTGTCAGGGCAGGTGGTTTTGCCCCGGTCATCTATCGACCATCGGTTTTGTTGGATGAACTGCACCATCGGACCATGGTGCCGATTGTTTTCTTTTATCCAGGTGGAGCTAAAGGTTCTACCGATCTTTGCTTCTACAACCTGCCGGGCTCCGGTGGAGCCGGCGCCTACAATTATCGCGTCAAAGTATATGGAGCCGAGGCATGAAAAACATACGCGAAATCTTTGCCAAACCGATCGATCGCACCATTGAGGAGGTCATCAAGGTCGAGCAGGCCGACGAGAAGGCCGTTCTAACCGAACTTGAGGAATACGTTCCAACCGATTATTTGCAGGAGCAATATGCCCGGGTTTTTGATGAGATAGCGTCCGGTCCGTCTAGTCCTCGGGAGGGAATCGGTATTTGGATCTCAGGTTTTTTCGGTTCCGGCAAATCCCTCTTTGCCAAAATACTCGGCTACACGGTTGCGGCCCGTAAGGTGGGCTCCAAAACGGCGTCAGATATTTTCAAGGTGAAACTCAATAATCCCAAGATAGCGGCGCTGATGGATTCCATCAATGCCCGTATACCCTTTCATGCTATCATTTTCGACGTTTCCATGGACCGAGGAGTACGTTTGGCCAACGAACGCTTGACGGAAATCATCTACAAGGCGTTGCTGCGCGAGCTTGGCTACTCGCAAGATTTCGATTTGGCCGAGCTTGAAATTACCCTGGAGGGAGACGGCAAACTGGAGGTTTTCCAACAGAGATTTCAGGAAATCCATGGCCAGCCTTGGGAAAAGAGACGTCTGCTTGGGCTTGCCCTTAACGAAGCCAGTGCCGTCCTTCATGATCTTGAGCCGGGGACATACTCTACCCCGGATTCCTATGCCGGTTCGGTAGGAGGGGGACGTGCGGACATCGATCCCAACAAGCTTGCGAAAAGGGCTTACGAACTTGCCGAAAGACGCCGCCCGGGCCATGCACTGATTTTTATCATCGATGAGGTGGGCCAATATGTCTCGCGCAGTGTGGACAAGATGCTCGACTTGCAGGCAATCGTCCAGGCGCTGGGCGTGGAAAGCAAGAACCGGGTGGAGCACAAAAAAGCAGTTTCACCGTGCTGGATTGCCGTCACTTCGCAGGAAAAACTCGATGAGGTTGTCAATGCTCTGGACTCCAAGAAAATCGAACTGGCCAGGCTTCAGGATCGTTTCCGCCTAACTGTTGATCTCAAGCAGTCCGACATCGCAGAGATCACCGCCAAGCGAGTCCTGGAGAAGACGTCTCAGGCAGTCAACATCCTTGGCGAATTGTACGAAGACAATGAAGGCCGCATTAAACAACTCGGCTGCTTGGAACGTACAAGCCGAGACATTACTATTACGAAGAAAAACTTCACTGATCTTTATCCATACCTTCCTTACGAGATAGACCTTTGCGTAGACATTGTAGCCGGCTTGAGGCTCCGGCGCGGCGCACATCGTCACGTTGGCGGCAGCAACCGAACCATTATCAAACAGGCCCAGGAATTAATGATCAATCCCCGAACCCGGCTTGCTGACGCCCCATTGGGGGATCTGGTTACCCTCGACAAAGTTTACGAACTCCTGTACCTCGGCAACCTTCTTCCCAGTGAGATCAGCCGGGAAATAGACGACGTGGCCAAAAACCTTCCGGGCAATCCCATGGCGCAAAAAGTCGCCAAGGCCATCGCGCTGTTGGAGCCCGTCAAGGATTTGCCCCGAACACCTCATAATCTTGCGGTTGTTCTCTATCCTTCCGTTACTTCCGGCCCATTACTTGGCGAGGTCGAAAAAGCCATCGCCATCCTTGAAAAGGCCCAGGTAATCCGCAATTCTGAAGAGGGCTACAAGCTCCTAACCGTGCAGGAAAAAACATGGGAAACAAGGCGCAACGGCCATGATCCCCGCGAGGCGGACCGCAACCGGGTCAAACGGGAGGTGCTGAGACAGATATTTTCCGATCCTCAATTGCGGAAATATCAGTACAAAAATCTGCGGCCTTTCCGCAACACACTTATCGTGGAGGGTGAGACCGTCGAATCTGCCGGTGAGGTCCCTTTCAATGTACTTCTTGCAGATTCCGTCGAATCAAAATCCGAGCGAATCAGTGAAGCCCGGGATGAAAGCAGTTCACGCCGAAACGATGTTTTCTGGATTGTTACCTTGGCCGATGAGATTCACGATCTGGTCGTTGAGGTTTGCCGATCACGAGAGATGATTTCCGAATACGAAAGGCTTGCATCACAGCAACGCCTGAGTGGTGAAGAATCCTCTTGTCTGGCTGAAGAGAAAAACCGTGGAGATACGTATTACCGGAAACTACGCGCCAAGATGCTCGAAGCAGTCCAGGCCGGAATCGGATTTTTTCAGGGCGTCCAACATGACGCCACGGCACTGGGTTCCACATTTATAGACATTTTCCATAAGCTTTTCGACATTGTTATACCGGTTCTCTATCCAAAGCTTGAAATCGGGGTGCTTCCTTTGAAAGGGGACGAGCCGGAAAAACTGATCGTTGCGGCCAATCTGAACGGTCTCCCACCGGTTTTTTACCATGACAAACCGGAACAAAGTCTCGTGGTAAAACAAAGCGGCAAGCACCTGCCTAACCTGGGTGCAGAGCTTTGTCGTGAGCTGTTGGACTATCTTAAGAAGGAGCACTCCTACGGCAACAAGGTTACCGGAAAAATCCTTGAAAACCATTTTTCGGGAATCGGGTACGGATGGGAGCGAGAGGCGCTACGCCTTGGCCTAGCCGTTCTTTTCAGGGGAGGCGCGGTGGAGGTTACACACCAGGGCCGAAAATATAGAAACTACAGCGATCCGGCATGCAGGCCTCCTTTTGTAAACAACCCGGCATTTCGAGCGGCATCCTTTGCGCCAAGGGAGACCCTTGATCTCAAGATTCTTGCAAGGGCGGCGCAAGCCTATGAGGAAATTACCGGTAAGGATGTAAACATTGAGGAGGGCGATATCGCTACCGCCTTTCAGGAAGTCGCAGCCGCTGACAAGGAAAAACTGCTTCCTGTCGTTGCGCGCCTTACCGCTCTCAAAGTTCCCGGCGCGGAATCTGTGGCAGCCCACCTTCAATGGGTTGAGGGCATACTCGAGATGGCACCTGATGACTGCGTGAAGACACTTGCAGGTGAGGGTAAATCCTATCTTGAAGGAAAGAAGAAAGCGGCCGCTCTGGAGACACTGGCTTCGGAAGCCAATCTCAAACTTCTGGACACAGCCCGCCGGGTACTCAATGGGCAGTGGCCTGTTCTCGCAGAACGTTCCCCCAGTCCGGAACTTCAAGAAGCCGCTGGGGAATTGAAAGAGGCTTTCGGTTCGGAAAATGTGCTCGACCATTTGGAAAAAGTCCGGCAAGCAGCGGAAATACTTATCAACGAATACGGCACGCTTTATCGCAGCACGTTTGAAAGCCGCAACAAAGTCTATGAATCTGCTCTGGACCATGTAAAAGGACTGCCTGAATGGACTGCCTTCACTGAAGATACGGATGTAACCGAGGTGGAGCGGGATGCCCTTTTGCGACCTCTCGCATCTCGCTTGGCTGAAAAACTGGAATTGAACAAAGGCGACACTGTTTGCCAGATCACACATGCTACCGTCTCTGAAATGGAAAGTGACATCGCCGCCGTTGAGGGCCTGACTCGGGAGGTGGTTCTACGTTTACAAAAAGCGGTGGAGCCGGAGGAAAAAGTGGAAAGGTTCCGGGTTTCCCAACATTTTTCAGGAAAAATCGAAACCAAAGAGGATCTGGATTCTGTTATCACCGCTCTGCGCGATAAACTGGAAAAGCTGTTGGCTCAGGGATGCAAAGTGATTCTGGAGTAGATCATGCGAGCTTACGACTTAGCCATCCAAAATTTTTCCGTGGCTGAGCATCTGCTTCAGCTGCATGAGTTGTTTCGAGGACTGAAGGAAGTCACGCTCGATGAGCCTCTGCGCCTTGCGGTGTGCACCTGTTTGGATATCCCTGAAAAGTCGGTTCTGCGTCATGCGAGAAACGATCAGGTTGTCCTGGTGGCCAAGGCGACAGCACCTATTCCACCAAGCCTCTTGGTCGAAGACGGTATCAATTTCCTGCTACGACAGGCGGTGGTCGTGGGTTGCACGGCTCTTGAATCCTTTTTCTGGGATGCCCTTCGGGAAAATGTTCTCACCATCGTTCGGGCAAGGAAACGAGGGGCGGATGAGTCCTTGCGAAAGCTCACCCTTTCACTGGACGACTACCTTTCCCTGGAAGGCTGGGAAGACCCTGACGAGCGCTTGAAGCAGGTCATCCTGAAGAACTTCGAGCGCGGGACTCTTTATGATGCATCCTCCATCGAAAAAATTACCAAGGTTCTCACCGTTAGAGATTTTTGGGCTCAGGTTGCTGCCAAAACCGGCAATCCGGACAGAGACATTAAGCGGCATATCGGAGAAATCATCCAAAGGCGTAACGATATCGCTCATCGGGCGGACCGGCCTGGTGAAGACGCGAATCCGCCCGAGGAACAGGACGGCCATGGACTGCGTGCCATAAACTATGCATGGGCCAATACGCGAGTGGCCACGGCAAAAAACGTGGTGTCCGCCGCGTCGGAAATTTTTGCTACGACCTTGAAGCAGTTGGAGGCCCAAATCGCCCAGGAAGAGGAGCAACGTCTTGCTCGCCAGACCATGAGGTAATGAAATCGGCAAGTTTTTTGTGAGCAAAGGAAATAGATGAACGATAGCCTAATCGCTAAAATCCAGAGTTTTACGCTGGACGCCCGCGCTGCCCTGGAAACCGAGACCAGCCGGCAACTGGAAGGCATATATGGCTGGC
>CAYSGJ010000088.1:0-5695 GCA_964430705.1 uncultured Desulfobacterales bacterium
TACTTTGGTAGTTGAGCCCTTCCCAAAAACCGGAAGGCCTCCCGGTAAGGATTTTCTATCTTTTTTGATAGCTTCCCTTCCGGGAAGCGGGCCGGTCAAGTGCCCACCAACAAAGCAGATCCGGTGAAATCGGCAGCCCCGAAGGGCCAGCGTCTTTTCAAGGCGTCAGCCGCAATAAAGAAGAAATAAACGGGTCTGCTTACGGGCAAACGCGGGGACACATTTCAGCCGGTACTATTCGGTGCACACACGGGTATCATGAAAAATGAGTTCACCTTTCGTTTTGCCGGCGCGGGATTCAGGCCAAAGACCGCGGCCGCGATGGGTTGGCCACGTTGCCGATTGACACTATCCATGTTTGGGTGTATGCAATACAGGTGTTTTACTGAAGATTGTCTTTTCGTTGGTGTTGTTTTCATGAATAATAAGAAAAACGACAACAATCCAAAGTCCCGGCAAGAGCGTCCAAAGTCGTGGGTGGATTTTCGCAGGTCGGTTTCAGATGTCCACCAGGACCACCGGCGACACCCCCGCCTTGAGTTTCACTGTCCGGCCCGTATCCAGGGCATTAAGGGGGTGTTTAAAGTAACGGATATCAGTATGGGTGGGGCATTTTTGGAAATGGAAC
This sequence comes from uncultured Desulfobacterales bacterium, assembly GCA_964430705.1. Taxonomy (GTDB): domain Bacteria; phylum Desulfobacterota; class Desulfobacteria; order Desulfobacterales. Next base: position 629 of record CAYSGJ010000088.1, read on the forward strand.
CCACCTCTGCTTTTGAACTCGGGAAAATGTTCAACCTGACCATGAAGTTGCCTACCGAATATGAGTCTATCACCACAAAGGTCAAGGTGGCGAACATCAGGAAAAGAGGTGTTGGGATGGCGTTTGTAAACATCACACCAAAAAACGAACAAATCATTCGTTTTTGTTTTGAAACCTTTAAGGATACGGTTCCTCTCCGCTGACCTTCCCTTCTTGCCCACGTATAGCGACATCCGCAAGGCTTTACCCCTTTAAAAATCCCGGATTTTCAAAGTGTTAATCAGTTACCGAAATCTGTATTTTCTCCCGAATAAAACAAAAAGGCGGGGACCCGACTCTACCGGGTAATGAAGCTGGTGTAACGGCAGGCCGTGTTGTTACACCAGCTTCATTGCTATCTCGTAGGCACAAGCAACAGCTTCGCTGGATTGATCGAGTTCGGTCAGAGAGATCATGCCGGAAATCATTTTTTCGACCTGCCTGTCATATACTATGCTGCCGGCATCGACAGGTTGAATCATCAGGTACTTTTCAGATACAAGCCGTATGATGCGACCTGCGTTTTTGTCTCTCGAGTTTTTCGCCATGTTGGTAATGATTACCGGCTGGATTTTCTGTATCTCCTTGCTTAGCCTTTCCATAACGACGTCACTCTCTGAATCTCGGATGACCTGAAAAAGCTCTTTGACCGTTCGCACCTGCAGTTCGTTTTTCGGATTCATGGCCGTCTTGACGAGGGCTTGAAGGGACTGTTCTTTCCGAACAAGCTGGGTCAACCTGCGGTACACGGCATTGCGGACAAAACCGTAAGTATTCTGAATCGACGTTGGCTGGGGTGACAGCACGGTTATTTTCCGATGCGACACCAGAAAAAAATCCAGGACATTAAACGAAGCGCCTCCTCCCAAATCAAGAATCACATAATCGGCATTGAGTTTGAAAATATTTTGGATAATTTTCACTTTCTGGACAAAAAGCGGATTGGCCAGGGAAAGAACCTCGCTGGCCCCGCTGACGAGGAGAAGGTTTTCCTCTCCCGACTCAATACAGACTTCTTCCAGCGATTCATATTTCCTGGAAACAAAATCGTTCAGATTGCGCGGCGGGCTCTTGATTCCCAACAGGGTATGGAGGTTAGCCCCTCCCAGGTCGGTATCGACAAGAACGGTACGTTTTCCCATCCGGGCCAACCAGAAGCCCAGAAGCGTGGCAACGACACTCTTGCCGACGCCGCCCTTTCCGCCGCCAATGGCCCATATTCTGGGCGTTGGCTTATGCCCGGCCTTGGGTATCTCTTTCACCTGCAATCCTTGAATAGCGGCTTCGCCAAAAGCCCCCCTGCGTCGATCCGCATCATATCTTTTATCCATACGACGTGCTTCCACATACGCCTCGCATCTGAAAAAGCATCGGCAGCGCGATCAACGGCGCCTCACGGGCACACCCGTGGTCCTATAAAAATACCCGTCTGCGCCAAGGCTTCGGCAAGACAAGTCCGACAAAGCTTTGGAGCGACATCATGCCCGAGTTCCTAATCGTTTGTGCATGCATCCACAGGCATGCTCACGGTATTTTGCGAAAACAAGTCAACAGGCTCGGACTGTTGGTCCGAAAATTTCCCGCGTCGCCCTGTCTTTCCGGACCTGCTTGTCCTGCACACCTCGGAAGGCAATAAAAGCCCTCAGTGTTTCACATAAGACTCCCATAAGCTCCAGATCAGACTCTGCTCGCCGGCGCCTCCAAAACAGTGCTGATCCAAGACAGCACGGTCTTGATCGCTCATTTCCTTGAACTGGATACCAACGGCAGTGCCTGTCTCGCCGGATTGAGACACCTCTTTGCTCCACACAATAGTCCCGAGAACATTGAGGCTCGTGTTCACCTCGGGTAAGTCCATCTCTATTTTGACGTTTTTTCCGACAAACGCCTCGGAAATCCCGGTTTTGTATCGTGCCCCCAGCACCAGGCAAGCCCCCCCCAGAGAGATGTCTTCTGTAATGCCGTCCACAACCAATGGGCTTTTATCCGTCTCTTCCGGAAAGATTTTCGCTCTGACCTTCGTAGGCAGCTGATGCCTCGTTGTTTTTCGAACCCTTATCGACGTCTTGTCCTCAAAAGACTCCCGGCGCCGGCCGTACAAGCCATTTACCAAAGACTCAATATGTGCATACTTTTTACAAATCGTCCTAAGCCTGCGCCTGGAAATCTTGACCAGCTCTACACGCGTTATGGTTTCTACCTGCGACGAAGAAGGCACATCGTCTTCAAAAGGATAGACACGACCAAAAAAATCGTTTTCCACGAGGTCCGCACTATCCTGTTCCCCTCCCCTTTTTCCTCCCGGCAAAGATTCATACGTCGTTTCTTTCAACGCACCGGATACAACCAAATACATCGCGCTCTCTTTGTCTCCAAACCGCTTTACTATGCTGCCGGTTGGAAACCGCAGACGCACCAAATTCGCCATGAAGGCAATCATTTCAGGATAGGCCATGCGTATGATAAAAGTTTGCAACAACGATTCTTGAAAATTCCCACTCACCAGTGCCGCATGAAAGGCCCGCGCCTCTTTTTGGGAAGGCTGCACAATACGCCACTGCAGTATCTTCGCCACGATGGCTTGCAGCATCATTCCGAGTTCGATAAAAAGCCTGGATGCCCTGTCGTAAGCATTCGCCGCGGCTTCATGATACTTCTTTTGTGCCAACAGGTCGGCAAATGCCCGATAGACCCCGGGATCATCGGGGAATATCTTAATCAGGTTCTCAAACTCCTCCACATCGTCAATGGACACCGATCCGTCGATAATGCGTTTTGCAATGCCGCCGAGCACCTGTTGTTCTTCGCTCAAACCAACCTCTCCGATCAGGCTTTTTTTCCGTTTTTTGCCGAGTCTGCAACAGCATCAATGCGTTCATTCATCATCGCGCTTTTCTGGTAAAACAAACGCATAATTTCGGAACAGGCCTTCATTTTCTTATCGTACGCCGAAACAAGCCGTGTCAACTGAACAACCCGCTTTTTTAAGGCTTTTACCTGTTCCTGGAGATCCGCTATGACGGCAGGAGAAATCCCCGCGGACGGTTGTTCCTTGAGTCCTTTTATCAGCTTGTCCAGGTCATCCCTTTCTTCTCGCGACAGGCCGGAAATATTCATGCCTTCCGGCTGTTCAACGGCAGGCACGGACGAAGATCCGGGTTCAGCGGAAACTCCCCCTAACGCCACGACCTCCTTGAGGGTAATGATCCCATCGTCTTGACGCTGAACAACGGTCGAATCAGGCCCTTGACCCGACTCTATGGCTTCATCGTTTTCAGCCGCAACCAGGTCGTCAAGCGCCTGGTCTTCGTCGTCATCAACAGGCTCTGTAACCGAAGATCCGCCGGACAGGAGCTCCTCCAGGGCCTCGGCCTCTTCGTCTGCACGAGCAGCCTTGACCGAATCGGCACCGGATTCCTGTTCTCCCGACAGCAGTTCGTCCAAGGCACGGTCTTCTTCTGCCATTGCGCTTTGCAATGAAGGGGTTTGTTCTGCCATCAAAACCTCATGAATAACCCAAGTATCAGCCGATCCTGTTCAACGCTTTCCTGAGCTTGGCATCTATCGCCTCGATACTATCATCGTCATCCTGTGGATGATCATCGGCGATTTCAACCAAACCGTCTTTGGCTACAGCCGCCGGTTTTTTTCGAAAAACAATGACCGCCAGCAAGCCAACGATAACCACCGAAATGCCCAGAAGGACAACCAAAAGCATCGTCTGCAGCCGCCCTCCTGTCGGCTGGGCGGTCCATGGCGAAACCGGCGGTAACTCACGTGATGCGGGTTCTTCGAGGAACCGGGGTTGTGTGGCGTTCACTGCCGCAGGTCGGTCCGTGTTTGCCGTATGGCTCGCTTCGGCTTGGGACTGGGACACAAGCCCTTGAGCCGGTAAGGTCGTTTCCACCGCGTTGGACCTTTCCGGCAATCCCGCTTCCTCTGGAGTAGCGACTAATTGATCCGCCCAAATCTCCACATCAGCCTTCGCCTCTTTGCCGGATCTTATAGCCGGATTTTCAAACCTTGCCGAGACCGGCCCCGCTGTCACGGTTTTATCCGTTTTTTCCTGAAACATCGGCTCCGGAGGAGGTTCACTCAATGGGCTCACATCCAGGACAACACGATCGGGATTCTGAAGACCAAAAGACTTAATATCAAAATAGGGAAACGTTACGGTGATATTGGCCACCAGATACGGTCTTTCCCGGACAAACTTAATGAGATCGACCCGTTTTGACGTTTCGCTCACAATCTCCTCGGGCAAGGCGGTCGTCGTATTCTCAAACGCGACGTAAAAGCCCCCCTTGCCTTGAACAACCGGTTCCTTGAAAACCGCCGGTCCCTGGAATTCGAACACAATCCTTGTATAGGCCTTGTGCTCACCGATTCGAATATACCTGAGTTCAGCACCCTCGCAGGGTACCACTTGAACGACCAACACACTGATCAAGCCGGCCAGTACGAGCAGAATCTTCATGCGTTTCTCGCTATGTCAACAGGGCGATAACCCGTCAATAGAGCTTCGGTCGCTTCGAATACGCGAGCGGAAATAGACGGGCACATACCATATCCGGATCTTTTTTCCCAACATTTTCAAGAAGTAGCCTTTCCACCAGGAAAGAACCAAGGGACTATGGATAGCCGAGAAACCCCATATGGATGCCAAAGGCCCATGCCCCCACATCGCAGTTAGGACAAGCACGAATTGTGCCAACCTCGTAATTGCGTTGTCGGCAACATGCCGACGACAAGACAAAGTCCATCCCCTTGTTGAAACGCCGGGGCCTTTGTGAGACCTTAGCCCTTTAAAAATCCCACCGTTCAAAGATTATCGGATTTCAATTCGGGTAATTGCTTGAAGTTTCCCTCGGCACTCAGACGTCAGCCGGTGGATCTGGGATCGGCTCTTGATTTTTATAAACGATTATTTTATGCGGTTATCCAGAATACTCAAGTTCATGGTACAACAAGGCCAATGGAGATCGAGACAAAAGCCGGGCAACTGTCTGAGCCGTTTAGACCGCGTTT
>CAYSGJ010000089.1:0-32858 GCA_964430705.1 uncultured Desulfobacterales bacterium
AATCCTGCAAACAAGTTACGACCCGGCAATTGACAGCGAAATTGAGTTTTACACCAAGAAGCTGGGCGAGTTTAGAAGCAAGACGGCGGACGTTCAAACACGGGCGGGCTCAAGCGACTTAATTCGTTGGAAAAAAACGACGGTGGCCTACACGAACAAGCCGTCAATTATGCGAGCGATTGCGTATTGCCAAGCCGCGATTCAAGCCTTGCAGGACATGAAGCTGACGCCTGAACCGGACCACGAGTTGATTGACGAGCTTCGAAGGAATGTGCCCGACTGGCTGGAATACACCGAGGTGAGCGGCGAACAATCAATGCCGAAGGACAATAGCTTTGTGAACAAACGAATGACTTTTGCTTCCGATTCAGAGCTTGCCTGGCGGCTTGAAAAGTTAAACGAAAAAGCCGAGCGAATCCGGCGACATAGCACGCAAACGAAGGCACGGAAAGCGACGGCAAAACCCCGGAAAGCACAAGCGCCCGTCAAAGCCAAGAAACGCGGCGGGACGTGGACACAAAGAATGTGGGGCGACCGGCTGGAGGATGTCCTGGAGAAAGAGCGCGCGCGTTGATTGGCCCCAACGCGCACCCCGGCCGTGGCGCTGTGCTGCGGTCGGGGACCCCCCCCCCAGGGTGCCAATAATCATACAGGGGTTTCAACTTTGGTCACCGTGTTGGCAAACGAGATTTTACGAAATTAAGGTTTTTCTTTAAAAAAAACGGAAGGAGCGAATATGAGCAACAAAAACCCCCCAAAGCACTTGAGCCGCGAAGCAAAACAACTATGGCGGAAGATATTTTCGGCTTATATTCTTGACGACGAAGCAGGACTCTTGCTTTTGCAGACGGCCCTTGAGGCATTTGACCGAATGCGCGAGTGTCAAGCGGCGGTTAAGGAAGAGGGCGCAACGGTGCGGGACCGTTTTGACCAGCAAAAGGCGCACCCATTGCTAAGCGCGGAGCGCGACTCACGAGCGCAAATGTTAAGCGCTTTAAAACAGCTAAACTTAGACCTGGAGCCGTTACGAGACGGCCCAGGCCGACCGAAAGGAGGGCATTGACATGCCTGTAAACCGAAAACGAATAACGCGCGAGCGTAAACCCGAGGGCGTAGGCCTTGAGCCCTGGCAAGAAAAATACCTATTGCATGGAGACGAAATCCCAGGCCTGAAGTTTTTCTTTTGGCGGCGGGACGAATCTGAGCAGGCGTGGGCAAAATACCGAAAGGAGCTTCTTAAAACCTGGATTCGCCAAAACCCAGGAACCAGGCCCTTCGCATGGTGGCAACATGACGCGCCCCATGAGCCGCTTGTGGACTACGACCCGGAACACTGGCGCATAAAAAGTGCCCCGATTCGGAAGAGACTGGGCGGAACCGGAACCCCTTCGCATGCCCTGCCCGGTGGCGACGATAGTCTTTTGCGTGGCATACCTACGGTTTTTGTGGACGAATTCGACATTCAGGAATTCCACGACTGGGACACCGACCGAGAAGACCTTCCGGCCCGGGAAACCCTGAACATTGCCGAACCCCCACAATTATATGACCCCGAGGACCCGCCATTGTATGAAAGCGAAGCGGCCTATTTGCAACGCCATGGCCTGCTAAAAAAGGCCGAAACCAAGTGGCTGGAAAACTACCCCGAGGCCTTCGACCCGGTTGTTGCAATTCCAGAGACGTTTGAAGAGGCCGAAGAGGCGGAAAACACGCATGGTGAGGTATGGGCTGAGCCCTGAGCGTTGAACCTGAGCGAAATAAGAAGGCCGTTTTTTAGCCCCGGCGTTGTGCTGGGGCTTTTTTTGTGTGTGGTTGGGATTTATTTTTTATGGACAGGTTATGGACAAAGCGCCTTCCACGAAAAAAGGCCCTTCCGAAGAAGAGCCTTAAGTTATTGTTTTTATTGGTGGAGCTGAGGGGGATCGAACCCCTGACCTCATGACTGCCAGTCATGCGCTCTCCCAGCTGAGCTACAGCCCCACAAACTATTTATTTATGCGGTTATCCGGAAAGCTCAAGTTTAATAAAGGAGGCTGAATGGGTATCGAGTCGTAAGCCGGCCAGCCGAAACACGACTTGAACTTTTTAGATAACCACATTTATTTATAATAAAAACAATAAAACTGTCAATCTTCTTTTTGCGTCGACACCAGCTCTGTCAACACGCCGTTGGAGCTCTTGGGGTGCAAAAAAGCCACTCTGGTACCATGAGCGCCGGGCCGCGGCGTTTCATCAACCAGCTTCACCCCCTGTTCCTTAAGTTTTTCAAGGGCGCCGTCAAGATCTTTCACCTCATAAGCAATGTGGTGTATGCCTTCCCCCCGCTTGGCAATAAATTTCGCTATAACACCGTCTGGTGTCATCGACTCAATCAACTCCACATTGACGTCGCCAACGGGAACAAAGGCGATTCGCATTTCCCCGAGGATCTCCTCGTTTTCCACCTTAAGCCCCAACGATTTTTCGTAAAAAGACCTGGCAGCCTCCAGGTTTCTGACGGCAATCCCGATATGATCAATCTTTTTGAGTCCCACAATGCCTCCAAATCATTACATATTTTAACAAACCGCCGGTTATTTCTGACACCCTCTTCTTGACAATTGGCTTACCAACAACTATGAATACATATTATAAAATGACATCAGAACCTGCAGCCGTGTTGACAATGCAAGATCCAATGTTTTTTAGACAGCAATCACACAGAGAGCCCGAGCCTTCGGGAAACGATGTGTTTAAAGAATTCGACGCGACCGAACTGTATTGCCCCAGGTGTGGTCGATCTATGCCCGTTCGCAAACGCCTTCTTTTGGTGCTTCCGGAAGGCGATAAATACGAGTACCTTTGTCGTGCATGCGCCACTTCCGTGGGATCGAAAATTTCCCGACAAGCGGAGTCAATGCGCGTTATTGTGTAAATATTTGTTTTACGGGTCCCCCCCGTGATCACGCATGGTCCTGAGTTGGGCAAGCTCCCAAACATAGTCATATAGATGAAGACCCTTGCTGGCAGCGATGATTTCACCATCTTCAACCCCAATCTCACTGCTCATGTATTCTTTTAGTAGTTGAAGACCTCCAAGGTTTGCCGGAAAACCATTCCACAGATCCCAGGATCGAAAATAAACCACAAAGTGGAGTTTGCCCTGACTAATCCTGGTGTCTATATGCCGAAGGCATGGCGGATCTACCAAAAAAATATCCGAGGGAATAGAAACCGTCATGGCCGCTTGGTTTGTACCAAATCCGTTGCTTTTATAAAGTTCAATAACCGACTCAATTTGGTTGATCACACGCTTTTCAATTTTTTCTTCTCCCGTATGACCACCATCATGATTTGGGTTGACCACCGCAAAATAGGACCAACCGGCAAGCCGCTCTCCATAAGTATAGTCTTCATTGGGGTTTTTTTCCGGCGTCATCAGATAGGGCAAATAGGATTCTACATATCCGTCAGCCACAGGATTTGGTATACCAAGAGAGGCGGGAATATCCGGAATTAATGGTCTTACCCCTGGATACCTGATATGAACAGTCACATAGTCGAACTCCAGACGTTTTTGCCCCACATAGCTGCCATGATCGATTTTGTATTGCCGTCCTTTATCCAGAATTTCATAGACACACTGGAACCATGCATCCGGCAGATCCCTGGCTTGAATTGAGACGGGGTTCATTGAAAGAGCATACTCCTTTTTTCACGGCTGTTATTTGGATCAACACAACGTCAAATATCAAGAGTCTGAACATTATGGGCATTGGCTTCTATGAAGTTTCTTCTTTGTTCCACCTCCCCACCCATCAGTATAGTAAAGATATCGTGGGCCTCAAACATATCTTCCACCTTCACTTTCAGTAGGGTTCTTCTTGCTCGGTCCATGGTTGTTTCCCACAGTTGGTCCGGATTCATCTCTCCAAGACCTTTATACCGCTGAATGGAAATGCCCTTTTTCCCTTGTTGAAGCAGAAAAGAAAGAAGCTCTTCTTTGCTGCTTACACAAATGACTTCCTTCTCGTTTTCATATACCTTAAAGGGGGGTTTATTCTCCGCCAAAATACCTTTCCAAATCACGGTTGCTTTCTGATAATCCGGAGACGACACCAACTCCCAGCCGATTTTTATTTCAAGATCTCCATTTCTCTCTGTTTGGGTTATTATCTCAAACAGATCGTGTTCATCATCTTTGACCATGCGGCTAGGCTTATAATCCACACTGACGAGGCGTTCTAAAATGTCTTTTACGCGCGGCTCGTCTTTTAAAAACCCTTTATCGTCAACCCCTTTTTCTATTAATAGTTCTATGAGGTTTTGACTGAACCCCCGACGTTCAAAACGTTCTATCACCCTCTTATAATCCATCAAATTGCCCAGAAACACAAAAAGCCGTCCTTTTCCCAAGAAAACATCCGACTCGCCGGTCTTTACTTTTTTCGACTCGCAAATACGCTTCATCAACAATTCGTTTAGACTGGCATCATCTATCACATAATTGGCATTTTTACCTTTCCCAACCCTGTAAAGCGGTGGTTGTGCAAGATAGAGATACCCCAGATCGACAAGGTCCGGCATCATTCTATAAAAAAAAGTCAATAAAAGCGTCCTGATGTGGGAACCATCCACATCGGCATCGGTCATGATAATGATCTTGTGATATCTCAAGCTGTGTATATTATATTCATCTCTCCCGATACCGGTACCTAGCGCCGTGATAAGCGTTCTAATTTCCTCGCTCTTTAGCATTTTGTCAAAACGCGCCTTTTCCACATTAAGGATCTTGCCCTTCAGGGGAAGCACGGCCTGAAATTTTCTATCCCTTCCTTGTTTTGCACTGCCGCCGGCAGAGTCGCCCTCTACAATAAAAAGTTCTCTTTTGCTTGGGTCCTTCTCTTGGCAATCGGCCAACTTGCCGGGCAGCGAAGCATCAACCAGAGCCCCTTTTTTTCTGGCTATATCTCGGGCTTGCCGAGCAGCTTCCCTTGCTCTGGCTGCATCGACAACTTTTCTAATGATCTTTTTGGCCACACTGGGATTTTCTTCCAGGAAGGTGCCCAGTTTGTCATTCAATAATCCCTCTACCAGACCCTTGACCTCACTGTTTCCCAGTTTGGTTTTTGTCTGTCCTTCGAACTGGGGAGACCTCAACTTAATGCTGATGACCGCTGTTAAACCCTCTCTCACATCATCTCCGCTCAGCTTTTCTTGGAGATTTTTTGGAAGATTTGCTGTAGATGCATAAGAATTAATGGTTCGTGTCAGTGCGGACTTAAATCCAATAACATGGGTGCCCCCTTCCATCGTATTGATATTATTGGCAAAGGAAAATAATTTTTCCCTATAGGTGTCATTATATTGCATGGCCACCTGAATGGAGAAGTCTTCATTTTCAGCCTCCATGTAAATGGGCGTCTTGTGGACCACCGTTCTTCCCTTGTTAAGGTAGTCCACGAAGGACACGATGCCTCCTTCGTAATAATATTCCTTCTTCTTTTCACTTTTTTCATCTTCCAGTACGATACGTAGGCCCTTATTCAAAAAGGCCAGCTCCCTCAATCGTTGAGAAATAATATCAACATTAAAATCAACGATCTCAAAAATGTCTTCATCCGGTTTAAAACGAATTTTGGTTCCCCGCCGTTTTGTCTTTCCTATCACTTCAACAGAACTTGTACTTTTTCCTTTTTCATAAGATTGATAGTACACGTTGCCTTCCGATCGGATTTCGACTTCCAAAAAGCTCGAAAGGGCATTCACAACCGACACGCCAACCCCATGCAATCCACCGGATACCTTATAGGAATCATGATCAAATTTGCCGCCGGCATGTAATTTGGTCATAACGACTTCAAGCGCGGGAATTTTTTCCGTCTTGTGCATTCCGACCGGGATGCCTCTTCCATTATCGTCTACGGTCACACTATTATCTGAATGAATGGTCACCATAATAAAATCACAATATCCAGCCAACGCCTCATCGATACTATTGTCAACCACTTCATAGACCATGTGGTGGAGACCTTCCATCCCCACGTTGCCTATATACATGGAAGGCCTTTTTTTAACAGCGGAAAGCCCCTCTAATACTTTTATATTGTCGGCATCATACTTCTTTTCAGAAATTTCCATGTTAAATCCTCATCGGCATAATCACACTTAAAAAATAAGGATCCATATCTCCTTCCAATATACACGGCGTCGCTTCATCATGCAGCTTTATGATGATATCATGGCTTTCCATGGTATTGAGCACATCCACAAAATATCTGGGGTTGAAGGCTATCTCAATAGGATCGCCCGTATAATCAACATCAATAACCTCTTTGGATTCTCCAATCTCTGGATTCATGGTTATGGTTTCCATCTTTTCCTTCTCTATTTTAAACCTCACACTCCTGTATTTATCCGATGACAATATGGACATTCTTTTTAACATCATCAGAAAAGTTCTTTTTTCTACCCGAAGTTCTCCTTTGTTCTTTTTTGGAATCACCAACTGATAATCCGGAAATTCTCCTTCAATAAGCCTTATAATAAGTTTTTCATTATCCTTTTCTACAATAAAATTGTTATCTTTGCATCCTATATGAATCTTTTTTCCGCTTTCGAGAATTCTTAAAATCTCAACAATTCCACTCTTAGGAATAATGACCCCTTCTTTTAGGGACAGATTATTTTTCCCCTCAATGGGTTGTTCTATCTTTGAAAGCCTATGACCATCTGTTGAAACCATGCGAATTATTTCTTTTTCATCTTCAACACCTTTCTCAAAGAAAACACCGGCCAAATGGGCTCTACCTTCGTCACTTAAAACAGCAATAACGGTCTTTTCTATCATATTTTTAAAAATTTCAGAATCCATGTCCAACAATTCCACCCCGTCCACCGCGGGCAGCTCTGGAAAATCATCCGATTCAATGCCCACAATACTGTACTCCACATTTTTATCCGCAATATGAATCCATTTATTTTCTAATTCTTTCAATATCACTTTCTCGTCCGGAAAATCTTTCACTATTTCAAAAAATTTTCTGGATGGTATAGCAATAGAACCGTCTTTAATGATTTCCGCTTCATACGTTCCATGAAACGCCATTTCCAGATCCGTTGCCGTAATATAGAGTAACCCTTGTTTTGCTGTTAAAAGAACACTTGAGGTAATGGCTATGTTGGTTTTTTTTCCGGTAATGCCTTGTATCTTTGTCAAGGCTTGAAGAATGGTTTGTTTGTTAATTTTAAATTCCATTATAGGCTCCTTACAATAGAATTAATTAAAAAAAAAATAACAATAATAATGGATGTCAATTGGTTTAAAAATGGTTTAAAATATTAAAATAATGTTAAATTTAGTTTATTTTAATGTTCAAAAGATTGTATGAAAAAAGGACAAAGTATGACGAAAAGAAATATTGTCGACAACCTAATGAATTATAGAATACATATCAACACAAATATAAACGTGGTTAATCATGGCTACCATCATTTCGACTTAAAATAATCTCTTACAATCTTAATGGCGCAAAATTCGCCGCACATGGTACACACTTCATCCGAGCCGGGTGTACTGCTGTCTCTGTAGGCCCTTGCTTTTGAAGGATCTATCGAAAGAGATATCTGTTTTTCCCAGTCCAGAGCCTTGCGAGCCTTGGCCATTTCCAGATCCCAATTCAATGCCTGCCGGTTTCCTCTTGCAATATCGCCGGCATGGGCCGCAATTCTACTTGCTATAACGCCTTCTCTAACATCTTCAACCGACGGAAGTCTAAGATGCTCGGCCGGTGTCACATAACAAAGAAAATCAGCACCCGCCATGCCCGCCACGGCGCCTCCGATCGCGCATGTAATATGATCATAACCGGCTGCTATATCGGTAACCAGGGGACCCAACACATAAAAAGGGGCTTCTTTGCACAATTGTTTCTGGATAATGACGTTGGCTTCGATATGATTGAGGGGTATGTGACCAGGGCCTTCTATCATGATCTGGACATCAGCGTCCCATGCCCTTTGTGTCAGTTCGCCGAGGGTTATCAATTCGTGGATCTGCGCCCTGTCTGTGGCATCTGCTAAGGACCCGGGTCGTAATCCGTCGCCAAGACTTAGTGTAATATCATATTTTTTTGCTATGGATAGAAGCCTGTCAAAGTTTTCATAAAACGGGTTTTCTTTTTCGTGATAAAGCATCCATGTTGCCAGGAAGGCGCCTCCCCTGCTTACGATGTCGGTTGTTCTGCCTTGGATTTTCAGTCTTTCAATGGCTTCCAGGGTGACCCCGCAGTGAACGGTCATAAAATCAACCCCGTCTTTTGCCTGGATTTCAACCGCATTAAAAAGACTGTCCGTCGTCAATTGAACGATACCGCCAAGATTTTTCGCGGTTTCCACTGCTGCCTGGTAGATTGGAACCGTTCCCAGAGGCATAGCCGAGGCCCCAAGAATAGCCCTGCGGATCGCTGATATGTCGCCACCCGTGCTCAGATCCATAACCGCATCCACCCCGGCATCCTTGGCGGCTAAGAGTTTTGACAATTCCTCCTGCACATCGGCATGATCTCGAGATGTGCCCAAATTGGCATTCACTTTAATGGTAAGTCCTTTTCCAATACCAACAGGATCAAGGTGTCTATGGTTTACATTGGCTGGAATGACTACGGTACCATCCGCCACCGAGGTCATGATCATGTCGGGTACAACCCGCTCTTTGGCAGCAACGCGTCTCATCGCCTCAGTAATAATTCCCCGACGTGCGAACTCTTTTTGTGTCATGTAAATGCCGTGAAAAGAATAAGAAAAACAACAAAAGAGGGTAACTAAACAAATGGGGATATAATCCACAAAAAATGAAGCCTAACAGAATTTCAAATACAATACAATGGGGTTGTTCGCCCCTATTTTCTTTTTGTTGTAGGACGGTGGCGCCTTGAAAATCCTAGTTTCGAAGCGATAATCTGTCATCGTTTGTCTTATTTGCCGAAGATCGTGATTATCGACCCATTTTTTCCTTGTATCGTCGGGGTGCTCTTTGGTTCTTGAAAGGAACAGCGCCTTGTGGCATAGTCGCATTACCGTATTGTTGTTGATTCTGTGATAAAAACAGTGAACTATGCCGTCTTTATTGTGATGGTGTCTTGGGATTAAAAGGAGATGGAGATGGAAAATAATAATCTTTTCGCCCTGTCGGCGTTAGGACAAAGCCCTTGGTACGATAACATCGATAGAAATATTATCCTTAATGGAGAGCTGCAAAAACTTTTTGACCTTGGAATTGTGGGTGTAACATCGAATCCGAGTATTTTCGAAAAGGCCATTAGTGGATCTACAGTATATGATAATGCCATCAAAGACCTGGCGGCCCAAGGACAATCGCCCTTAGACATTTACGACACCCTCACCATTGAAGACGTCCGCTCGGCGGCGGACTTGTTATCCGCGGTTTATGAACAGACACGGGGCCGGGATGGCTATGTGAGTCTGGAAGTGAATCCGGATTATGCCCACGATATCCAAAAAACCATAGAAAACGCCCGCATGCTTCATCAGGCGGTTGGAAGACCGAATTTGATGATCAAGGTTCCAGGCACAAAAGAGGCGCCTGAGGCGATTCGGATTCTCACCAGAGAAGGGATCAATGTTAATGTGACACTGCTATTTTCTTTAAACCATTACGAGGCCGCAGCCGGAGCATATATAGCGGGATTGCGAGACAGACTTAAAGACGAAAAACCCCTGGGTTCAGTGTGTTCTGTGGCAAGTGTTTTTATTAGCAGGACGGATACGGCGGTTGATAAAGAATTGGACCGGCGGCAAACACATGCCGAGCTCAAGGGGCGGACCGCCGTCGCCAACGCCAAGATGATCTATCAAAAATTCAAAAAACTGTTTTATGAGGAGGAATTCAGTGATTTTCGGTCAGCCGGTGCTTGCTTGCAACGGGTCCTCTGGGGTAGCACAAGTACCAAGAATCCTGATTACAGTGATGTTAAGTATGTGAATGCGCTTATAGGCAAAGATACCATTAACACCCTGCCTCACAATACCCTGGAGGCGCTTTTGGACCATGCAACCGTCCGGTTGACCATAGAAGAAAAGCTGGATGAAGAAAAAGCTGTGTTGGAACAACTAAAAACCTTGAAAATTGATTTGAATAAGCTGTGTGATGATATTCAAGATCAAGGGGTCGAGGCTTTTTCCACCTCGTTTCGTCAACTTATAAAGGCCATTAAGAAAAAAGCTAACAGCTAGAAGCATTGTTTGCTCTTTCCGCTAAACAGTTTATCCCACCAGTTCGGATACGGGTACCAGGTTTACCTGGGATTTAATGGTGTTCAAATCCTTTTTCAACACTTCCAACGTGGTCGGATAGGGATGTCCGATCCCGATGGCCCTGCCTCGTTTTTTTGCGATGGAAATCAACCTTTTGATCTGAAACCGAATCACGTCCGGTTCTTGGTCGTGATCCAGGAAAACCTGGCGTTGTGCAAACCGCAAACGTAACGGTTCGGCAGCTTGTTTACAGCAAGACTTGGAGCTGGTAACACTGTCGATAAAAAAGAGATTTCGTCTTTTCAACACCGTAAAAATTTGATGCATTTTGGCTGAATCCTGCGTCAGTTTGGACCCCATGTGATTGTTGACGCCGACGGCAAAAGGAACGGCCTTGATATTTTTATTGAGTTGAGACAGCATTTCGTCGGGCGTCATGGAACCAAGAAGGGCGCCTTCACCGGGATCAACCTCCGGATATTCTATAGGTTCCATGGGCAGATGAAGAAGCACTTCTTTGCCGCCCCTATGCGCAGAGGTGGCGATACGCTCGGTAAAAGGGCTAAAGGGAAGAACAGAAAAAGACAGCTGGGCGTCGAGTTCTAAAAACCGGGAAGCGATGTACGGATCGTCTCCCATGTCGTCTATGATGATGGCCACGGCTGGGCGCCGCGGCCGGGGTGACGATGTGGGCATTTTCTTTGCCACAACAAAGAAGTTTAAACGGTGAGTGGACCGCCCCTTGACGGATATGTCTATGATCGTTTCGTTGTTACTGCCAACAGAGAGTAGCACACGGGGTTTTGGCTTTACGGAAGAAAGCCTGTCGGAAAAGATCTTTTCAACAAGCGTCGGTGACTGCGGCTTTCCAAGACCAACGTCAAGATTTGAATACGTCCATTGATCATTCCCCTGGCTTTTTGTTTCCACGGTCCTGAAATGGACCTGTTCCGCTTGAACGCCCAGCGATACCAGTACATCATAAATGGTTTTGTCCAGGCGTTTAACGATGGATTCGGTATTACCGGGCGCAAGGGTTTCAAAGAATGGAATGGAACGGGATGGTCTACTGTTGTTTTGCGGAAAGAACAGGAAAGCAACAATACCCACCACAACCAACAGCCCGGCAAAAAAAGAAAAGAGCCCGAGCTTCCGACTCGTAATTAGAGTCTTGTTCTTTCGGCGGGCTCTTTTTTTGATTGGTTTTTTTTGTGTACTGATTGTTTGTGATTTCCCCGAAAAAATTCGGCGTGATCCACATCCGGCCGGTACTTGCCAAGCCGATGTCCATGCACGGCAACAACCCTCCGAGGGACATTTCCCCGGGCGCAGCGACATGGTTGGTGCCGGAGTGTTGCGTTTTGGCGGTTTATTCGACCGTCGGTTTCTTGTTTTGCATTTGGGTAAAAATCTCCCAACTCGTGAGTATTTCGAGAGCCCTTTTGGTTTGATTGTCTTTTGTCAACAAGACGTTGACAATCTCTTCGGGTTCCTCTCCGGGCAACCGAACACGGCCCATCGGTCCGCCGGGGTCTTCATCGTCTTCCGTGTTGCCGGATTCGTCTTCATGCTGCCCGGAAATGTGGTTTTTAAGGTCTTTTTCGTGGACCCGCTGTCTTTTTTCGGTGTTCGGCTCTCTGACCAGGCGTTCTTCTACAACAATGTCCGGCTTGATTCCCTCTGCTTGGATGCTGTGCCCGTTGGGCGTGTAATAGCGAGCTATGGTGAGTTTTAATCCCGACCCGTCCCGAAGCGGTTCTACGGCCTGAACAGAACCTTTTCCAAATGACGTGGTGCCAAGGATTAACGCGCGTCCATGATCCTGAAGGGCTCCCGCGACGATTTCTGAAGCACTGGCACTTCCAGCGTTAATCAACAGCACAATAGGATAGGGGTGTTTTTCTTTGTTGGGTTGGGCGGAATACGTTTTCGAATGGGAACCAACCCGCCCCCTAATGGAAACGATACCCCCTTTTTCCAGGAAAATATCCGCTACCTGAACGGCCTGTTCGAGCAATCCGCCGGGATTGTCCCTCAAGTCCAAGATAAGGCCTTTCAGGGCGGGGTCTCCGGATTCGAGTTCTTCTAACGCCGAGCAGGCGTCTTCGTAAGTTCGATCCCTAAAATTGGTAATGCGCAGGTAGCCGTATCCGGGTTTTAGGGTGTAAGAACGCACACTCTGAAGAGGAATGATATCGCGGACAATGGTAAAGTCCATGGCCTCGGGCACGTCCTCTCTGGCGATAGTGATCACCACGGTTGTACCCTTTTTGCCCCGCATCTTTTTGACGGCCTCCCAAAGTTCCATGTCTTTGGTGTGTTCACCATCGACCTTTACAATAAGGTCTCCGGGTTTGACGCCGGCCACATGGGCCGGCGATCCTTCAATGGGGGAAATCACGGTCAGCCTGTGATCTTGCATGGTGATGACGATTCCAATACCGCTGAATTCGCCCTTGGTATCTATTCGTAGTTCTTTATAGGCGTCAGGCAAGAGAAAAGACGAATGGGGATCCAAAGACTTAAGCATGCCGTTGATCGCCCCGCGAACCAGCTTCTGTGAATCGACCGGGTCCACGTAATTCTTTTCGATGATGTCGAGTATGTCGCTGAAGACCTTGAGTTCTTCGTACGTTTTATCCGTTCCGGCTTGAAGATGTTGTTGTATTCCGCTTGTGGCAATCCACAACCCGGCAAAGACAAAAAAGATGACACCGACGACACCTCTATGTCTTTTAAAAAAAAGCTTCATGAATCCCCCTTGCTATGTCTCACCATGGTTGTTATAGGCTACAAATCCAAGGTGTTGTCTAAATAAAGACGCGGTTTTTTAAAAAAGATTAAAGGCCCCAGCTTTCAAGGTAACCACTTTTTTTCTATATCATAGTCCCGAGACAGAAAGAAACAACATTAAAGGATTAATGTTGTAACCATAAAACAGGGTGAAGCGGTTTTTCCCGGTGCCGGATCCTGGAACAGCGGTCAAGCCTCCGGGGGTTGCTGTGTTTCCCACCATGCCGACCATATCACCCAAGACCTGATAAGGCGTGTTTATGCGACTGCAAGAAACAAGCCGGTGCCGGACCTCTTTTTTGCACGCGCACTTTTTTCTTTCAACGTTCAAACAGCGTCGTCCAATGGTTCGGCTGGGTGCTTTAAAGACTAAACAGCGTTGTGGGCCAAGGCCTGCCCATATTTGCAAGAACGTTCGCCGCGTTATCTCAATACCTCAATTCCCATGGCCCTATCCAGTTCCGCCCGGGATATATTGAATGCACTCAACGCGTTGTAGTAGTTGTTCTGGGTCCTTATGGAAAGGGTTTGCGCGTCGATAACTTCGGTGGATGTGGCCACCTGTTCCTTGTAACGCTCCTGGTTTATTCTGAGGTTTTCATGTGCTTGTTCCACGGCTTGTTCCACCGTTATTACCGCGCTTTCGGCGTCTTTGACCCCGAGGTATGCTCTTTTGACTTCGAGGCGAATCACGTCTTCCTGTTCCGTCCGGGCCAGCCGTGCTTGCTCTCGGCGCCGTAATTTTTCATCGACGCCATAGCGGGTCTTTCCCCATTCCCAAATAGTCCAAGACGCCACGGCCATAATGTCCCATTCATCCCGGTCTGGGATACCTTCTCCCCCGTCGAGATCAATGTTGTCTCCCGTTCTGTAGTAATTGGCCTTGACGTTAACCGACGGGTAGTAGTCCTTTTTGGTCAAAACAAGATCTTTTTCAGCCGTGGCGACCCGAAGATCTTCAATCCGCATTTCTGTGCGGGAAGCCAAAGCCGTTGCCACGACCTCATCGTAGGCAAGCGAAAAGGGTTCATACGTCAAGACATCGGCTACCGCAAAAGAAGCGTCTACGGGACGTCTAAGCACGGTGTTAAACCGTGCCTGGGCCATGAGCACCTCATTATGGGCAACCACAAGATCCTGTTTGGCGTTGGCCAAATTGACTTGCGCTTGTAGCACATCATTTTTCGGAACCATGCCCACATCATAGAAATTTTTCGCCACCTCCAACTGGGCCTGTAGTTGAGACACCGCCTGCTGGGCCACCATCTCCAGCTTTTCTTTCTGCAATAGTCCATAGTAGGCCCGCTTAACGGTTAGAATCAGGTTGAGCCTGACCTCTTTTTCCGTCAGTTTCTCGATATCGAGGTTCAAATCCGAGATCTCATAATTGGTTTTTATAGACAAACCGGAAAAAATAGGCTGATCCACGGTGGCTGTGAACTGATACAAGTCTTGAGGCCGCGTAACCACATCAAGATAGGGTCTTTTTTCTTCATCCAAACGGGTATAGGCGTACCTTGCACTGGCTTTGGGAAGAAATTCTGTGAACTGACGTTTTTTGTTGGCCTCGGCCGCAGCGACGGCTTCTTTGGACGAAAGAATGCTCGTGTTGTGTTTGAGGGCGTAAGCGATACTGGAATCGATCGTGAAAATGACGACCGGCTCCTCGCTTTGGCAGGGCCATGGTTGCAACACCCATCCTGTTGCCAGCAACAAAAGCAATTTCTTGATCCCGGGTGCGTGTTTGAAGATCAAAGAGAAGCGTGTCATGTGTCTTCGTGCCTCCTGGCGGATTTGACACCAATGCTTGCCGGTGTTTGCAAGACGATCGTTGCCGTTCGCTGTTGATCAATCCACGGATTGTTGGTATAAGATTGCCAAAGCGAAGGGGGTGCCGAAAACGGTTTCCCTGGCGCGAAAAGCCTCCGCTGGGCATAAGAAAAGGGCTTCTTCCTGTTCGGCGGAGGTTTTTTTGGGTGCTTTTAGTATCATGCTTTTGGTATTTTAAACTAATTTTAGTATCATGGTCTGATAAATTCAACCCCTATGTACATAACAAGCTGGTTGCTCTTGTGATTTTACGGGCAATCATGGATGTCTTCATCACCAGAAAGGGGCTTCCGGAATGAACATTGCGACGTTTTTGGAAAAAGCGAAAAGATTCGAAGTGGAGGCATATAAACGGCATCCTGATTTAACGCTCAACCATGTAGCCTTTTCAGGTGCACCGCAGAAACACCCTTATGACGAACAAAAGATCATTCTCATCGTTGATCCGTTCAGCACCCATACGTTATATTATCAATTCAACATGGCGGACATCGGAGGCGTGGAGGTATTGCCTAGTCTGGTGACCGTAGAGGGAGAATCCGTCACCATGGCCAGGGTGTGGGTGAAAAAGGGGTGCATAGGCCTTAAATTTATTCCTTTTGTGGTTGCAGATACCTCTCAAGGGCAAATAGAGCCGTACGGGTAAGCCCGCGCGGCCTATGTCCGATATTTCTTGGTTTCGATTGGTCGCGTTCGGTTGCTGCTTTGGAAACCATTCCTTCTTTGTTCTTATATATGGATCCTCTCAAAAAATGAACATGCTGCTACGATGCGGCCGGATCTCTTGTCAGACTTTCAGGGCGTTGCGGGAGGGAACACTCGAATTTTCGCTTGACATACATCATGTTGTATATTATAGGTCAAAGGCCTCAATATCTCGTGCCTAAAGCATGTTTGTTGGTGTGAGGAATGCATCCCAAGAAAAAAGACATCATCCTTTACGGCTGAGAGGACTTGAAACCAAGGAAGATACCTTTTCGCTTACCAGGTGGGTGGATCCGAGAGAGGAGGCCTTCATGTCAAAAAACCGTCCGGAATGTCCACTTTTCGACCACAACAACTGCAAGGAGGCATATATTCCCAAGGTCTGTGCCCTGGTCAGGGAAGACAAAACCTGCCTGAAGAAGCAGCTTCGGAAGAGGACAACCAACGAGGAGTAGTATCGCTACTTGAAACTGCCCGGATTCTGGTCACATATCATTGTTCAGGTGGGGATGATCACGGTTATCGGGGTGATTATCTATCTGTTGCTATGATGGGCCTGGTTGCGCCGGCGGGTTAAAGGGGGAGAATCAAAAAGACATGGGAAGTTTTGTGTTGTGTGTGTTGGGAATAGCAGTTGTATCAGTCATGTGCGTCGTCATTACTCAGTAAGCCATGGTGCAAAACGCCGTCCCTGCGCTTTCGGCCACCCCGCCTGTTTGACGAATTCACCTGTTTCATTTTGTGCCGACTTGTGGCATTTGTCTTCTATTCGGCTCACTTGAAACAGCCTTTCCGTCATTTGCATTCAAAACTAAGGGAGCATTTCCCATAAAACGGAACGGCTCTGCCGCATCTTGACCAACGGGTTTATTCAGAAAAAAACGGCCGATGTCTCCAAGACGTTGCCCGGGAAGGCCGAACAGAAATTGGCGAATCGTCACGCGTCTCCATAGACGTAAGTTCTGCGGTTCGCCTTTCCAATAGAACAGTAGACCTCGTAGCTGATCGTGTCGATCATGCCGGCCATGTCTTCAGCCGTGATGCGCTCTTGGCCTTGTGCACCCAAAAGGATAACCTCATCACCTACGCGGACGCCCGGCACGGAGGATACATCCGCCATGGTCAGGTTCATGCAGACCCGACCAACGACCGGAACCCTTTTTCCCCGGATCAGCACCGCCGCCCGATTGGAAAGCAACCGACTGTATCCATCGTCATATCCCACCGGAATCGTGGCGATTGTTGCTTTTCCTGCCGTCCTATACGTACATCCGTAGCTGACCGGGGTGTCTTCCGACACGGTCTTTACCTGGATCACCCGAGATCTGAACGTCATGGCCGGCTTCAGGCCGACCGGTACGTCCAGGCCCTCCGCCGGCGGGGAACCGTAGAGGCAGATCCCTGGTCGAATCAACCCTGCTTCAAGTCCCTTTTTGCTCAAGATCCCTCCGCTGTTGGCCACATGAACGGCATCCTGACACACCCCAAGGGCATGGGCCTGCCGGACGGCCAGGGAAAACCGTTCTATCTGTTCGTCCGTGAAGGGATCGCCCGGGTTATCGGAAACGGCGAGATGCGAAAAGATTCCCTGAAGGCGAATGCCTTTGAGGGGCGCTAGGTTCCGCACGAAAGTCGCCGCTTGTTTCCAGGGAACACCGAGACGGGCCATTCCCGTATCCACTTTGATATGTACCGGCACGACCCGCCCTTTTTCAATGGCCTTTCGGGAAAGGGCTTCCGCCATGTCCTGTTGAAAGCAGCTTGGGGTGAGCCGATGTTCGATGATGGCGCCGATGTCTTGCGCGGTGAACCCCATCATGACCAAAATGGGCGTCCGACAGCCGGCCTGTCTGAGGCCCACGGCTTCCTGGAGTTCAAACACGCCGAAGAAATCCGGACGTTCAGGTTCAAGGGTTTTGGCCACGGGAATCATGCCGTGGCCGTAAGCGTCTGCCTTAATGACGGCGATAATGCCCTTCTCCTGGGATGCTAATCGCCGGATTTCCCGAAAATTATGCCGAATCGCGTCCAGATCTATGATTACTTCGTTGGGTATCATGGCTTGGTTTCCAGGGGTTCAATCGTATGGTGAAAGTGCTTCCTTTGCCTTCGCGGCTGTCCACTTCCAAGCGGCCGTCGAAGGATTCAACCAATCGGCGGCTGATGGCAAGCCCCAACCCGGTGCCCTTGCCCGGAGGTTTTGTGGTAAAAAACGGGTCAAATATCTGTTCTTGATCGGAAACAGGGATGCCCGCGCCCGTATCGGAAACGGTTATTTCTATGCACTCATGTGGCTGTCGCTTTACGCCCGGCGTCAGGGGCCGTGGTTGCAGCGCGGTGTAGATCGTTATTTGTCCTGTGCCGTCCAACGCGTCGCATGCATTGAACAGGAGGTTAATCAGCACCTGCTTTAGTTGGTCGGCATCCACCCACGCCCGTCCCACGTCCTGTGCGAGTTGTGTTTCCAGGCGGACGTCCCCAATGAGTCTCTGGTGAGAAAAGAGCGTGACAGCCTCCAAGATCAAGGCATTGATATCTACGGGGGAGGGATTGCCGGGAGAAGATCTGGAATAATCCAGGAGTTCACGCACAATGGTATTGATTCTGGAAATTTCACTTTCAATCCGTTGCAGATAGTCCCGGGCTTCCGGGTCATCTTTTACATGGGCCATAAGAAGGCCCGTATATCCCAGGATAGACCCCAGGGGATTACCCACTTCATGGGCGACCC
Source organism: uncultured Desulfobacterales bacterium (assembly GCA_964430705.1). Lineage (GTDB taxonomy): Bacteria > Desulfobacterota > Desulfobacteria > Desulfobacterales. The sequence continues at coordinate 18,314 of CAYSGJ010000089.1, forward strand.
CGGCGGAAAGACGTCCCAGGCAGGAAAGTTTTTCAGAACGCAGGACCTCGTCTCTGGCTTCCTTGAGTTCCATATTAGCCTTTTCCAGAGATTGAATCTGGGTTTCCATCTCATGCCTGTTTTCTGCCAGGCGTTTGAGCATGCTGTTCAGGGACATGGCAAGCCGGCCGATTTCGTTGTGCTCGGTGGGTTTACGAAAAGAATAGGGTCCGTTCGTATTCTCGAAATCCTCAGCCGTTTTCACCAGGCGCTTCATGGGCCGAATGACGATTCTCGACAGCAGGAAGGTTCCAAATACAACCAAAACCAACACATTCAATCCGATATAAAACCAAATGAGGTGCTCAGACCGCCTAAGACCCTGAAGTACGCCGTCGATACGCACAGGAGCCTGCACAACGGCAATCGGGCGATCTTTTACGAACACGGGCGCTGAAACCAGCAAAAGATTCTTTTCCCTGCCGACGTGGAAGGCTCCTTTTTTCATGTCCAGTGCCTTGGAAAACATGAAATCCCGGACACCAAAGGTCTGCCGAGACTCCCGGTCACCCGCCCACAAAGCCCCATCTTTTGCCTGAATGACAAGGGGATCGAAAATCTCTGCCGGTACGTTCTCGGCGGCGAACTGTTCCAATTGCGTTTTTATAACATCCAACGGAACCGCACCGTCCGCAGACAACGTGTCCACGACTGCCTGGATTTTTTGAATCAAGGCCTTGCCGTCAGCTGCTTTGTACCGCAATAAATCCCTTTCCCATATTCGGCTGACGACAAAACTGGTCAAAAGCATGGCTGTGACAAGAAGAACGGTGAGGCTGAGAAGAATCTCGGTTCGCAATCCGGGTAAAAAGCGTTTCACCGGCGACTACCTCATCAGCCCGAAGTACCAATGCACGATTTCCGGTCCATGGAACAGATACAAGATGGCCCCCAGGCTGAGAAAAGGGCCAAAAGGAACGGCTGTCTTCCGGCCCCTTTTGCTGCGCACGGCCACCGCCACGCCCACGATCGCCCCCACTGCTGACCCGACGAATATCGAAAACACAACGGCTTTCCATCCCAGGAAGGCGCCGATCATGGCCAGAAGCTTGACATCACCGCCGCCCATGCCCTCTTTTTTGGTCAAAAGATAGTACCCCCAAGCCACAAGGATGAGAATGCCGGCACCCAGGGCGATTCCCAAAAGGGACTGTCTCCAGCCGACCAATCCCGCCAAAAAAGATGTGCCGAATCCAATGATAATCCCCGGATACGTAATGATGTTTGGGATAATCCGGTGGTCGATGTCGATGAATGTGATTACCAACAACGCGGCCAACAGGGCAAAAATAATCAGGCCGTCCCAGGAGATGCCGTGCCGAACGAAGACGGCAACGGCAAACAGGCCGGCGGCCAACTCAACAACCGGATACCTGGGAGAAATCGTTGTACCGCAACGGCGGCATTTTCCTCGGAGTATCAAATAACTCAAAATAGGAATGTTGTCGTAAAAAGGGATCGGGCGCCTGCAATGGGGGCACATAGACCGGGGGTGTGTCAAAGAAAGGGATTCGGGTAAGCGGTAAATGCAGACGTTTAGAAAACTGCCGATCGCCGCGCCGACAACAAAGACGACAAACGTGAAGAATGCCGGAAATTCCGCGATGACTATGGAAAAGTCCAATGTTTATGCTAAGCTTTCTCGGCTGTCGAAAAAGGGGCCTTTTTGTCAGGCTCGGTTTGACATGCGCAGGCCCATGTCCCTATGATTAAATCCATGATATCATGGCTAGTTATAACGGGCAAATTAAAGTGTCCCGTGCCGTAACGCAAGAATCTTGTTGTCAGCGGCGCAAAACATCTTATACTACCTTTGGTACAATGAAAAAGTGGGTCCGGTTTCCCGGATCCACCGGCTGCCGGGTTTCCCGGAGATGCCAGCGGTGGGCGTGGCGACGACCTTGTGTATTTGAACCCTTCCAAAAAGCCGGAAGGGTTCCCGGCAAGGAAGTTTCTGTTGCCCTTGTTCACATAAGAAGCCATGTCCTTCGGGCATGAATCGTTGTTGTTATGAGGAGGGCGTTGGATGGCCCAGATTGACCGGGAAGAAAGAATCGACATTATTCAGGATAGCGACGAGGGCGTAGATATTCCCGAGATACTGCCCCTGCTTCCTGTTCGGGACATTGTGGTTTTTAACTATACCGTGCTGCCGTTGTTTGTTGGAAGAGACCGCTCTGTCCGGGCGGTGGACGCGGCCATGGCAAAGGATCGGCTAATCTTATTGGCGACCCAGCGAGACTCTGCCGTTGAGAACCCCGAGCCGAATGAGATCTATCAGGTCGGCACGGTGGCCATGATACTTCCCATGCTCAAGCTTCCGGATGGCAGGGCTAAGCTCTTGGTTCAAGGTCTGGCAAAGGCCCGGATCGTGCAATATATGGAAACCAAACCTTTTTTTCAGGTCAAAATCGAGAAGATCGAAGAGCAACCGGTAAACGATGTGGGCCTTGAAACCGAGGCCTTGATGAGGAATGTCTGTGAACAAGGAGAAAAAATTCTGGAGTTTCGAGGTGAACTCAGTGGCGAAGTCAGCGCGATACTTCGGAGTATAGACGATCCGACCCGTTTGGCGGATCTGGCCGCATCAAACCTTCGGCTGAAAACACAAGAAGCCCAAATCTTGCTGGAAGAAAATGATCCGATTGAACGGCTCCGCAGGGTGAATGAACTGCTGAACAAAGAACTTGAGCTGTCGGCCATGCAGGCCAGGATCAAGTCGCATGCCCGGGAAGAGATTTCCAAGACCCAACGAGAATACTTCCTGCGAGAGGAGATGCGCGCTATTCACAGAGAACTGGGAGACATGGATGACAGGGCCCAGGAGATCTCGGAATATACAAAAAGGATCACAAAAGCCAAGATGCCCAAAGAGGCCAAAACCGAGGCTCAAAAGCAGCTCAAACGGCTGGAGCAGATGCATCCGGATGCCGCCGAGGCGTCTATTGTCCGCACATATCTGGATTGGCTGGTCGATCTTCCGTGGAAAAAATCATCCAAGGATATGTTGGTCATCAAAAGAGCCCAGGAGGTCCTTGATGAAGACCATTACGATCTGGAGAAAATCAAAGACCGCATTCTTGAATATTTAAGTGTTCGGAAATTGAATAAGGACATGAAAGGCCCGATCCTGTGTTTTGTCGGACCGCCGGGTGTGGGAAAAACATCGCTGGGAAGATCCATTGCCAGGGCCATGAACCGCAAGTTTTTTCGCATCTCCCTGGGGGGTGTGCGGGACGAGGCGGAAATTCGCGGTCATCGCCGCACGTACATCGGTGCACTGCCCGGCCGCATCCTTCAGGGCATTAAACAATGCGGGAGCAACAATCCGGTATTCATCATGGACGAAGTGGACAAGATTGGAACGGATTTTCGGGGAGATCCGGCCGCAGCTTTGCTGGAGGTCCTGGATCCGGAACAAAACGCGGCTTTTAGCGATCATTATCTCAACTTGCCGTTCGATCTGTCGAAGGTGCTTTTCATCACTACGGCCAACATTGTGGATCCTATTCCTTCCGCGCTGAAGGACAGGATGGAAGTGATAGAGTTGGCCGGATATACGGAAGAAGAGAAGCTGGTTATTGCGAAAAGGTTCTTAATCCCGCGTCAGCTTCGGGAAAATGGAATTACAGGCAAACATGTCCGATTTTCATCCAATGCGATCCGACAAATCATTTTTCAGTATACGCTGGAGGCAGGGCTCAGGAATCTGGAACGGGAGATTGCGGCCATCTGCCGCAAAGTAGCCCGCAAGGTGGCTGAAGGACAAAAGGGGCCGTTTACGATTACCTGTGGAAACCTGCACAGCTTTCTGGGTGTGCCCAAGTTCCTTGTGGAGTTGGAACAGGAATTTCATGAGGTCGGGGTTGCCACCGGCCTGGCTTGGACCCAGGCCGGAGGTGAGTTGCTTTATGTTGAGGCCTCTACGATGAAGGGAAAAGGAGAGTTCACACTGACCGGTCAGCTTGGTGAGATCATGCAAGAGTCCGCCAGGGCCGCTCTGTCCTATGCCCGGTCTCATGCAAAGGAGCTGGGTATTCGGCCGAGCTTTTACCAGGATACCGATATCCATATCCATGTTCCGTCAGGCGCCGTTCCCAAAGACGGGCCTTCTGCCGGTGTCACCATGGCTACGGCCATTGTCTCTGCGTTGAGCGGAAGGCCTGTAAGCAGGGATGTTGCCATGACCGGTGAGATTTCCTTGCGCGGGCGGATACTGCCCGTCGGCGGTCTGAAGGAAAAGGCGCTGGCCGCCCTGAGAGGCAAGGTTTATAAAGTCATTTTACCGGAAAAGAATAAAAAAGATCTGGCTGAGATACCCAAGAATATCAAGCGCAAACTGTCTTTTTTTCCGGTGAGCCATACCGACGAGGTATTAAAGCTTGTGCTGCACGACAAGCCCGGCAAGAAGCCCGCGCGAAAGCAAAAGGCACTACAATGATCGTGCTTGCGGTGGACACGTCTACTTGGACCGGAGGGGTTGCCGTTCTCAAAGGCGATACGGTTGCAGCCGAAATCCACGTGTCAACCCGCAAAACCCATGCAAAGCGTCTCATGTATGTCATTGATTCGGCACTGAAAATGGCTGATATGGAACTCGACGCGGTTGAGGCCTTTGCGGTAACCATCGGCCCGGGCAGTTTTACCGGCCTTCGTATTGGAGTCAGCGCGGTCAAAGGTTTGGCTTTTGCGACGGGCAGACCGGTCACCGGTGTGTCCACGTTGGATGTTTTGGTGTCCCCGTTTCCCTGGTATCCCAATGCCGTGTGCCCCATGTTGGACGCCCGAAAGGGGCAGATCTATACGGCATTGTACGAATGGGGTCTTGACGGCCATTGGCGTAAAGTGCTGCAAGATTGCGCCATAGATCCCGGGGCGTGGATTGGTCGGATTGACCGTCCCTGCCTTTTTGTGGGGGACGGCAGCGTGATATACCGCGATGTGATAGACAGGGGGATGGGTTCCCTGGCACAATTTGCCCCTGCCTGTCTTCAAGGGATTCGCGCCTCCGTGGTAGCGCATGTCGGTATTGACCAGATAAGAAAAGGAAATACGGTTGATGTAGCATTGCTTACCCCCAACTATGTTCGCAAATCGGACGCCGAGATCAAGCTGGACACAGGGCAATTAAGGATCTCATGAGCCACGCAATTTTTTAGCGCGGGCGAAGTGACCACGGCCCGGTCTTTTGGTCAAATCCGGCAAACCCGACACACGGTGAATCAGCGATGTGGGGTTTGGTTGACAAATGATTGAAAAAAGATATAATTGCCGTCAATTGAAAAAAGAAAACAACGCCTTAAAAATCTGCTCGGAATACTGTAAAATGTTTCGGGCGCAGACAAAAGGCGTTGGAACGGAACTGCTATGCGCACTACTTTTCGTCATGAAGCGGACGACAAAAGACGCTTTCCAATAGCTTCTGAAGGGTTTCCTTTTATAGGGGCGGCAATCTTTGTGACGGTGTATCTTGCCGCTTTGGGCCTGCGTCCAGGCGCCATATTTTTTTTGGCGGTGACGCTTTTTTTGGCGTGGTTTTTTAGGGATCCGGAACGGGTCATTCCAGACGACGACGGGGCGATTATATGCCCTGCTGATGGAAAGGTGGTCGCCGTCAGTCCAGGAACCCATGAGTTTGGCCTTGAGTCCGCCCTCAAGGTCAGCGTGTTCATGTCCGTGTTCAATGTTCACGTCAATCGCATACCGGTGGATGGCACCGTGACGGACATTGCCTATCGACCCGGCAAATTCTTTTCCGCCAACCTGGACAAGGCGTCCCAAGACAATGAAAGAAATGCCGTTTTCCTGGATATCGGCGCAGGGCGCACGTTGGTGGTGGTTCAAATCGCCGGGCTCATTGCAAGGCGTATTGTGTGCAAAATACAAAAAGGTGATCGCTTAAGGGCCGGACAACGCTTTGGGATTATCTGTTTCGGGTCTCGCGTTGATTGCTATCTTCCAGCCGGGGCCACGCCTGCTGTATCGGTGGGCGACAAGGTCTTGGCTGGAAGTTCTATACTGGGTTATTTGCTATGAAGCAAAAAAAACGAACGAAAAAAAATCGGTCCGCGCAAAGAGGGATCTATTTGCTGCCCAATCTGTTTACTTCCGCCAACCTTTTCTGCGGTTTCTATGCGATTATTGCAGCTATCCACGGCCAGTTTGTCAAGGCTGCCGTGGCCATCATGATTGCGGCCCTTTTCGACGCTCTGGACGGTAAAATAGCCCGTGTTACCAATACGATGAGCAAGTTTGGCCTGGAATATGATTCCCTCAGTGATGCCATTTCCTTCGGGGTGGCCCCTGCGATTTTGGCCTACCTCTGGGCCTTGGAGCCCTATGGAAGGTTGGGGTGGCTGGCCGCACTGCTTTTTGTTGCCTGCGGCACCCTGCGCCTTGCACGGTTCAACACGTTGGTGGGTCGTGTGAGCAGCGACTTTTTTATGGGGCTTCCCATACCGGCAGCGGCATTCATGATTGCTGCAACGGTTCTGCTGGTGAACCGTTTGGGCGGCGACGGAACAACACGGCATGTGACGATCTTGATTATGATCTATGTGCTGTCCTTTTTGATGGTCAGTACGGTCCGGTATTACAGCTTCAAACGGGCCGGGCTATTCAAAACGATGCGATTCAATATGCTTGTGGTGGTGGTCCTTCTGGCCATTGTTGTGGCAGCCGAGCCGGCCGTTACGTTTTTTCTTTTTATGCTGGCCTACATTTTTTCTGGTCCCGTGATGACATGTTGGCTCCGGAAAAAGGGGTTTAAGGATGAGTCCGTAGCCGCCGGCGATGGTGCGGGTGAGCCCTCGAAGGAGCCGTTCTAGCCTTGGGACAGACCATTACGGAAAAGATCCTGGCCGCCCACGCAGGGCGACAAAGCGTGATGCCGGGAGAGCTGTTGAATGTGCGGATTGATCTAGCCCTTGCCAATGATATTACCGCTCCCATTGCCATTGAGCTGTTTGAAAATTCCGGTGTAGACGCTGTTTTTGATCCCGAAAGAATCGCTCTGGTACCGGACCATTTTGTGCCCAACAAAGACATCCGCTCCGCTGAACAGGTTAAGGTCATGCGGGCATTTGCCAAGAAGTTCGGCATTGCACACTTTTTTGAGCTCGGGGATATGGGCATCGAGCATGTCCTGTTGCCTGAACAGGGCCTGGTGCTGCCCGGCGATGTGGTCATCGGGGCCGACAGCCATACGTGCACGTATGGCGCACTAGGAGCCTTTGCCACCGGTGTGGGAAGCACCGATATTGCCGCGGCCATGATCACCGGAGAGGTGTGGTTCAAGGTCCCCGAATCGATGCGATTTGTTTATGAAGGAAAGCCCAACCAATGGGTCACCGGAAAAGACCTTATCCTGTATACTATCGGCGATATCGGGGTCGCCGGCGCCACGTACAAGGCTATGGAGTTTGTCGGTCCGGCCATAGAAGCGCTGTCTTTGTCGGATCGCATGACCATGTGTAACATGGCTATCGAGGCCGGCGCGAAAAACGGCATTGTAAAGCCGGATACGAAAACCATACAATATGTTGAGGCGCGGGCGAAAAGACCTTTTGAGGTTTATGAGAGTGATCCGGATGCCGTATATATCGAGGAAAAACGGTATGATATCTCGACTATTGAGCTCCAGGTGGCGTTCCCCCACTTGCCCGAGAATACACGGCCGGTCTCGCAGGTCGGCACGGTTCCTATTGACCAGGTGGTCATCGGGTCCTGCACGAACGGGCGGATGGAGGATCTTCGCATGGCGGCCGACATTCTGAAAGGGCGCCGGGTGGATAAAAGCGTTCGACTTATTGTTATTCCCGGCACACCGAGCATTTATCGGCAGGCCATGTCTGAAGGGCTTTTTGATATCATCCTGGAGGCCAAGGGGATTGTGAGTCCACCGACTTGCGGACCATGCCTGGGAGGTTTTATGGGCATTCTGGCCGCAGGAGAAAGGGCCGTTGCAACGACCAACCGCAATTTTGTGGGTCGTATGGGGCATAGCGCCAGCGAGGTGTATCTGGCGGGGCCGGCGGTGGCCGCCGCCTCTGCCGTCCTGGGCCGAATCGGGGGACCGGACGAGTTGTAGGGCCTATGGCGTTTTGGTCCGGGGATGTTTTACCGAGGTGGAAAAACAACACTGGATCACGCGATATACTCAAGGTGTGGCCGCAAAGCACCAAATAAACGCGTATCGCAGGTCCCGAAACATGGCGGGAAGAGATTTATGGGCGTCATAGAAGGAACGGTTTGGAAATTTGGGGACAACATCGACACCGACGTAATCATACCGGCCCCGTATCTGGTGACCACCGATAGATCCGAATTGGGCAAACATTGTATGGAAGGTGTGGATACGACTTTTTCCCGGAAGGTCGGCGCCGGGGATATCATTGTGGCAGGCAAGAACTTCGGGTGCGGCTCTTCTCGGGAGCATGCCCCCATGGCCATCAAAGGCGTTGGCATTGCGTGCGTGGTGGCGGAAAGTTTTGCCAGGATATTTTTTAGAAATGCCTTCAATATGGGACTTTTGATTTTTGAAGCTACAGGGGTTTCCGATGGGATTGGTTCCGGCGACCGGATTTCAGTGAACCAGGACACGGGAGACATTATAAATCATACAAACGGACGACAATTTGCTGCAAGTCCTATCCCACCTTTTATGCAGGAGCTCGTTGAATCCGGTGGGCTCATGTCCTATGTGCTAAAAAAAAGGCGGGCCTAGAGCCGGAGTTTGCTTGGTGTGCCCTGGGCGCTTTGAGCCGTCATGGAGAGCAACAGGTTCTCTTGGGTTTGCATGTCGGATGCGAAAAGGGCGACAGCGATGCTATCGACGTTGTGTCCGCGATTGACAGGGTAGGCAATGATGACCGAGAAAAGGTATCGAATAGCCGTTGTGCCGGGGGATGGCACGGGGCCTGAGGTTGTTGCAGAGGGTGTGAAGGTGCTGGACGCCGTGGCGAGACAGCATGGCTTCATGCTGGACTATGAGTATTTTGACCTGGGGGCGGCCCACTACAAAAAAACCGGAGAGACCCTGTCGGATCCGACATTGGCTGCTATCAAGCAATGCGATGCCATGTTCCTTGGGGCTATCGGTGATCCGGAGGTACGGCCGGGAATTCTGGAAAAAGGCGTCCTTTTGAGAATTCGATTCGAGCTTGATCAATATATCAATCTGCGGCCCGTAAAACTATACCCCGGCGTGGCAACGCCCATCAAGGACAAGGGGCCGGAAGAGATTGATTTTGTGGTGGTCCGTGAAAACACGGAAGGCCTGTATGCGGGCTCCGGGGGCATCCTGCGACGGGGTACGCCGCACGAGGTGGCGATTCAAGAGTCTATCAGCACCCGCATGGGTGTGGAGCGGTGCATTCGCTATGCCTTTGAGTTCTGCAGGCGCCGGGACCGGGCCAAAAAGCTGACCTTGTGTGGCAAAACCAATGTCCTGACCTATACCTTTGACCTGTGGGAGCGTGTGTTCCAAGAGGTGGCGGCGTCTTTTCCGGACATTCAAACGGACTATGTCCACGTGGATGCCCTTTGTATGTGGATGGTCAAGAACCCGGAATGGTTTGATGTGATCGTCACCGAAAACATGTTTGGCGACATCATCTCAGACCTGGGCGCCATGATCCAGGGAGGTATGGGGGTGGCGGCCGGAGGCAATATCAACCCCGGGGGTGTTTCCATGTTTGAACCGATTGGAGGTTCGGCACCCAAATACGCCGGACAGAATATCATCAATCCGATCAGCGCGATCTTGGCTGTAAAACTCATGTTGGACACGCTGGGAGAACCGGAAGCGGCGGCGGGAGTTGAAAGGGCTGTCATGAAAGTGCTCAGAGAAGATCTTGAGGGCACTGGCGCAGGACAGATGGGCCACTCTACCTCGGAAGTCGGAGACCTGGTCGTGGAATCCATGGAATCAGGTAAACGATAGCGCGCAATCCGCTAAAGGCCTAAAATGTATGGGTCTTTCACCATGTTGCCGGAAAGGAAGACAAGCATGAGCAAAGAATTCAATGTGGCCGTTGCCGGAGCGACAGGGGCCGTGGGAAACCAGATGTTGGCTTGCCTGGAGGAGAGAGATTTTCCCGCCAAAAATATCAAGTTGTTGGCAACCGCCAAGTCTGCGGGGCGCAAGCTTTCTTTCAAAGGAGAAGATATTGCCGTTGAAGTATTGACGGAAACGTCTTTCAGGGGGATGGATATCGGGATTTTTTCCGCCGGTGGCGCTACCAGCGAGAAATTCGCGCCGGTGGCCGCCGCCGCCGGCTGCGTGGTGGTTGATAACTCTGCTGCATGGCGCATGGACCCGGACGTGCCCTTGGTTATTCCTGAAGTCAATCCCCTTGCCGTAGGCGGATATACCAAAAAGGGCATTATTGCCAATCCCAACTGTTCTACCATTCAAATGATTGTGGCGCTGGCGCCCATTCACCGAACGGCGGGCATAAAACGTATCGTGGTTTCCACCTATCAGGCCGTTTCCGGTACGGGGAAGAAGGCAATCGACGAACTCGACAACCAGGTAAAGGCGATAGTCAACAAGGAGATGCCGCAACATAAAGTTTATCCGCACAGGATTGCTTTTAATTGCTTGCCTCATATTGATGTCTTTCTGGATAACGGCTATACGAAAGAAGAAATGAAGATGGTCAACGAGACCCGAAAGATCTTAGACGACGACACGATCGGTGTTACGGCCACCACGGTGCGGGTTCCGGTCTATTACGGGCATTCGGAGTCCGTGAATATCGAGACACGAAAACCCATCACGCCTGATGCCGTGCGGGAGTTGCTGCAAAAGGCGCCCGGGGTGACGGTGGTTGATGATCCGTCGCAGAACCGGTATCCCATGGCGATTGATGCGGAGGGAAAAGACGATACCCTGGTAGGGCGCATCCGGGCGGATGAGTCCATTGCCAACGGCATCAACCTGTGGATCGTGTCCGACAACATTAGAAAAGGCGCTGCTACCAATGCTGTTCAGATTGCGGAAATCCTGGCCAAGGAATACCTTGCAGCCCGATAATCGGCTTTTTGTGGTGACACCACCGACGTGATTCCGAACGCGCGTCCGACTTTTGTTAGACATTGAAGGTGTTGCGTGTACCGTTAACGAATAACCAGACTTGGAGTGCATTTTGGACAGTATCCCGTTTACAAGGGCAGGGTATGAGGCCCTAAAAGAACAGGTCCGACACCTGAAGACGGTAGAAAGGCCACAGGTCATCCAGGCTATCGCAGAGGCCCGCGCCCATGGCGATCTTTCAGAGAATGCGGAATATGAAGCCGCCAAGGAGCGACAGGCCTTTGTCGAGGGTAAAATCAGAGAACTGGAATACAAGGTTGCCTGTGCCGACGTGATTGATCCTAAGACCGTCAAGACGGATTCTGCGGTTTTTGGCTGTACGGTCGTCCTTGAAAACCTGGATACGGAAGAAGAGGTGACCTACCAGCTGGTCGGCTCTGATGAGTCGGATATTTCGCAAGGGCGTATTTCCGTTTCTTCTCCACTTGGCAGGGCCATTGTGGGCAGGAAGGTAGGGGATGAAGTGGTGGTGCAGGCGCCGGGCGGCAAGCGGGCGTACGAGGTAATCGACATCCTGGCCTCGTAGTGAATGCATGCGGGGCTCGGCAACGAGGACGGGGTGTTTGGGGCAAACGGAAAATTTTTTGAGGCAACAAGGTCCGGCAAACAGGGGAAAGTCCGGCAAAACCCCGATTGACATCTATGCCGGGCATTGATATAAGAGAAACCGTAATGATTGGTCGTTAATATTGCATGATGTCCGGGCTTGCTTTTCTGAAAATCCGACAATGCGGTTGCAGGTGCACCCTCGGGACGAAAGAAAGGCGTGTTCCGGTTTGTGGGTTTGTCGTGTGATGTGTTTTTGCTACGGAGGTTTTTTGAATGGCTCGAGTAACGGTTGAAGACTGCTTAAGGCGTGGGCATAGTCGCTTCATGCTGGTCCATGCAGCGGCCAAACGGGTCCGACAGATGCGTGAGGGGGCCCAATACCTGGTTCATTCGCCTAAGAACGAAGATGTTGTGATTGCCTTGCGGGAAATCGCGGCAAGTAAAATCCAAATAAAGCCAAGGGAACGTATACCTTCGGACAACGAGGAAACGTAGCAGGGCTTCATGTCTCGTTTTAGGGACAGGGCCATGAGACGTGCTGTCGGCCAAGCCATACACCACTACAACATGATCTTGGATAGAGACCGGATTGCGGTCGGGGTGTCTGGCGGAAAGGATAGCCTTACCCTCCTGTGGTCTCTGCGTGAACGCCTGTCCCGTGTTCCCATCTATTATTCATTTGTTCCGATCTACATTGACCTGGGTTTTGAAGACAGCCCGTCTCACCAGATGGAGGCGTACTTCAACAAAGAAGGCTTTCCTTTGCAGATCGAATACACCGACTATGGGGTGCGTGCCCATAGTAACGAAAACAGAGAAAACCCCTGTTTTCTCTGTTCCCGTTTGCGCAGAAAGCGGCTTTTTGAGCTGTGCGACGAGCTGGGTTGCAACAAACTCGCCCTGGGGCACAACAAGGACGATATCATTGAAACCTTGTTTCTGAACATGTGTTATGGCGGGGAAATCAGTACGATGGCGCCCCTGCAGCCGTTTTTTGGTGGTCAGTTAACGGTGATTCGGCCGCTGGCCCATGTGGGGGAAAAAACGATTGGTGAATTCGCAAAAAGCCATGGGTTCCCCAGGTTCTCGAATCCCTGTCCGACGGCTAAGGGTTCAAAGCGTTCAGAGATCAAGGAAATGCTTGGCCGCCTGTATAAAACAAACAAGAAGATCAAGGGAAACATTTTTCGAGCCATGAGCCATGTGAAGCGCGACTATCTGTTGAAGCCGCCGGCGCGGAACTAAACGTGGCGGACATGATCCGTTTTTCGATCGGATATCACAAATCCAAAGAGAGGTGAGCATAGAGGTGTCATGAGAATTCATCACGCTGCGGTGGTGTGCGCATCGCAAGAAAACGCCGACCGCTTCTACGGGGGCGTTTTGGGGTTGGAAAAGATGAAAACCCAGGTGCTGGACAAGGATCTTTCGAACCGGATATTCGGAATTCCCAGTGAATGCGGAATGATTCTTTACGGCCGACAGGGCGTGGCTGTTGAGGTTTTTATCCCGCCGAGGGTTCCGGAAAAGCCCCGGACTTTTGGGCACTTGTGTCTGTCGGTGCAAGACAGGGGGGCTTTGTTGGAATCCTGTGCCGCTGCCGGTCTGGCCGTCAAAAAGATTCCCAAGGGAGATTATCTCGTTGTTTTTGTCGAAGATTATGACGGAAATCTGTTTGAGATAAAAGAAGAACCGGTTCATCAGACAACATGACCGATGAACTCCTCCGGCGAAAACACTTTTTTTGGTAACCACAAGGCCGGCCGTCGTCTTGCCCGGCCTTAGAACGCTTTCCTGCTGAATACAAGCCCTTGCCTTGGGCGACCGCGATGTCCTGGTAAATCCGAATCGCCCGCTAAGACGGGTTTCTTTTGCTTTTCTTCCACGCCCAGACAAAAGCCATCAAAACAATGGCCCCAAACAGGACTTTGGCTGCGGGCCAAGCAATCAGGTCAACCTTGTCTACACCAACCGCCTTGCCGCCGACGCCCCTTGTGCTGGGATAAATGCCGCTGACAACGGTAAACGTGACCGTGGTGCTGCCGGAAGGATTGATGGCGCCGGTAAATCGAACCTTTTCGGTGCCCGTCCAAGTTCTTGGAAAGTACGACACCGTAGCTATCCTGTTCTCGTCAATGTTGACAAAAACGTGTTGACCCGACAGGTTCTGGGCGGTCCAGGTCACGTCCAAGCTACTATAGTTGGGTGGCAGTTCGATATGCTGGTCAAGATGAATCTTTTGAAAATCCTGTCCGACCCTTGCCGTCTGAGCGGGAATATTTTTGACGACGGGGGCGCCCGCTTCCGCAACCTGAAAGGTCACGGGATCACTGTTAAATGCATGTCCGTTAACGGTGGCGGTAAAAACAATATCTTCTTCGCCGTGCCAGTCCTGTGGATACCCTATCGCGGCCATTCCGTTGGTGATGCCGGTTACCTCAATGTTTCCCCCGCCAATATTTGTCCAGCTCCAGTCGATATTCTCCTTGTCGTATTCACCGTCGAGGACCGCCTCCCACAGATTCACCGGGTCGAAGACGCCCCGCGCCGCCACGGCTTGGCCGGCAATGGCGTTTATGGCAGGAATGCAGGTCGGCGCCGCGTGGTTGATCATAAATACCAGGTCCTGATAGTCGCCGTCCGACCCCGGAAATGCAAGGTCTTCAAAGCCGCATACAAACACGTCGTTTCCCAACCTATAAGTAACCATATGCCTTGCACTATCCGAATTCAGGGTGTCAAGGGAAAACCAGTTGGCGCCGCTTGTTTTGTCCTCCAACTTGAAATAATAACGGTGCCCGTCCGCCGACACAAAATAATCTGCAGCCTGAACCTGCTGGTTGCCGCCTTCGGTTTCCA
>CAYSGJ010000090.1:0-33737 GCA_964430705.1 uncultured Desulfobacterales bacterium
CCTCCACGAAGTCGGGTGTTTTGGTGTCAACCGGCAAACTGTCTGAGCGAATTAGAGCGCGTTGGGGCGGGCCCAATCCATGCGTACGGCAACAGGGTATACGGGTCGTTCTTGTCAGTCCTTTCATTTTACCGGCTTGGATCAGGTTCGCCCCTACGCGCTCTTATGAGCGAGTTTTTGCCTGTTGATACCAAAATAGCCGGCTGTTGACACACACGGCTGTCCCTCAGTTATGCTTTAACCGCATGAACCATAAACAAGCACCCGGCTGAAAGTTGCCAAGCATGAGCCTTGTTCCGATACTCAGGAAGCCCTTTTTCCTGAACGATCTCGACTGCCGGAATCCCCGAAGTAAAAGTGTGATTTAAAAACGGCCTGATTCGAGCTTGTTGGAGAGAAACTCAACCTGTTTTTGAATGGGACTGTTTTCCCGGATGTGTCTCTCCACAACCCCTACGGCATGAAGGGTCGTGGCATGGTACCGATTAAATCTTCGCCCGATGGCCAGTAGGGATTGATCCGTGTAGCGTCTGGCCAGAAACATGGCAATTTGCCTGGGTTGCGCAATAGCCCGTTTTCGCGACCTGGACAGGAGTTGTTCCGAAGTCAATTTGTAGTACTTACACACCAGCTTTTGGATCCCCTCCACAGTAATATCTCGTGACCGTTTCACAATATTTTTCACAACACTTGCAGCCAACTCCAGATCTATGGGAAGCCCCAATAGGGACGCTTTGGCTGCAACGCCGATTAAACCGCTTTCCAGCTGCCGCACGTTCTGGGACAGCTCGCCGGCCAAGAAAGCGACCACCTCTTCAGGAACGTCCACTTTTTTTACCGCCGCCTTTTTCTTCAGAATTTGCGTGCGGGTTTCGAAATCAGGAGAATTGATACTCGAAATCACGCCTGAAGAAAGCCGCGACGTGAGTTTCTCGTCCATCTTTGGGATGTCCCCCGGAAGATAGGTTCCCGTAAAAATCAGCTTTTTCTTTGAATCCAAAAGGGCGTCCAGTGTGTAGGCCAACTCATCTTGCGTTTTTGTTTTTCCACTCAAAAACTGTACGTCTTCCAAAAGCAGCACATCGCACTGCCTTCGGTATTTGTCTTTAAAAGCTTCGATTTTGTCATGACGAAGCGAATGGACCATGGCATTGGTAAAATCTTCAGCCGTAGTGTAACAAACTCGCACTGCCGAATTTTTTTGCAGTATATGGTTTCCAACGGCCTGGGAAAGATGGCTTTTCCCCAGCCCGGTCTTGGATAACAGATACAAAGGCGCATGGCCCGTATTGTCTTCACAAGCCAAGGCCAGCGCCGCATTGTAGGCAAAATTGTTGCTCATACCAACCACGAACTGGTCGAACGTATAGTCCATATGAAGAAAAGACAGCAGGTGCCGATGCTCTTCCAAGTGCGGCAACAGCATCTGTTCGTCCTCGGGTTCGGTCGTCCCGTTGCCGCCGCTTCCACTGGACACCTCAAACCCGATACGACAGGAGCACCCGCAGACGTTTTCCATCTCGGCTTGAATCAACTGTAAGTAGTGACGACAGACCCACTTCCTAAAAAAAACTGTGGGACAGGCCAAAACCACCTCATCTCCATGCATCTGAGAAAACTCAAGAGGGTCGATCCAAAGGGTAAAACTGTGACCGGGGATCTTTTGGCTTAAACGGGTCTTAACGCGATTCCAGGCTTCTTCCATCATTGTCGTCTTACACCCCATACCGATAAGAATTGTCACGTTGTCTGGATCAGAATCAAAATACAAGCTCAAGATGGCGCCGGATTTGATTGCCCCGGCGTTCACTGTGTGTGCTACGGTCATATTACCAATAATGCCGTAACCCGAACTACAGTGGAATCAAAAAAAAGCGCCAATAGTGTCAATAATCAAGGATAGCGATGAGAAATATGACAAGCACGGTCTTGCGCTCAAAGGATGACCGCCTTCTAAAACAGAGGCGAAAGATTGTCAAACCGAAAGGATTGGAGTCCCTCAGACTTCGTGAACTAAATTTCAACATATTATAACCCACCCATATTATACATTTTTAAATTGACATGCTCCTAAAAGCTTTATTATTCGTCCCTTTGCGAAAACCTGATTATGTCCGAGTATTTCTGAGCCCTTGCGGACTTTCTAATAATTTCCCCTAAAAACCATTTATTCTAAAAGCTCTGTTTTTCTCCGTTTTCCTTCTATTTTCTAATTTTTACGCTTCAGGCTGGGGCCTAATGTATAAGCCTTTGTTTTTACGCACATAAAATTAAACCCATGTCGTTAGTTCTCTCTATTTTTGTTTTTCCAACAAGGGGACTCGGAAAATTTGACTTTTCCGGACTGAGTCGATAGGAAGCTGTGCAGCTTTCAAAGGCCGGGAACAAACCTTGGACGCTCCACGAACAGGGATAAAATTAACGGGCGGAGGAGACAAATATCGGGGCCACACCCGGGAGCCCTGCTATGGCATGCACGCGCCGATAGCGATATTCCGAGTCTTTCGTTTTTAAAAAAAGGGAGCATTCATGGACGAACGTCCAATCATAGGAATCACCATGGGAGATCCCGTTGGGATCGGGCCTGAGATCGTTCTCAAAGCCCTTGCGAACAAATCCCTGTATAGCGTCTGTCGTCCCCTGGTCCTGGGAGACCGGCAGGCCCTGGTAAGGGCCATGGCAGGTGCACCGGATACGCAACTTGCGCTGCGAAGCATAGACAGTCCCGAGAAAGGACGCTATAAGGCCGGCGCCGTGGATCTGGCGGAACTGTCTCATCTGCAACCGGATCAACTCCAACCGGGGCGTCCTTCACCGCAGACGGGTCGTGCAATGGTGCAATATGTCACCACCGGCATCGACTGGGCCATGGAGGCTCGCGTCGACGCTTTGGCGACTTGTCCCATCAATAAGGCGGCTATGCACGCCGCCGGGTTTTCATCCCAAGGGCATACCCGGCTTCTCGCCGACAGGACCAACACCGTCGACTATGTGATGATGCTCGCCGGAAGCAGGCTACGGGTGGCTCTGGTGACGATTCACCTTCCTTTGGCTTCTGTATCAAAAACCTTGAACGAAGAGGCGATCTTAAAGACCATATCCATCACGGACGAGGGGCTCAAAAACAGGTTTGGAATTAGCCGGCCCATGATTGCCGTAGCAGCGCTGAACCCTCACGGGGGAGAAGAAGGGCTGTTTGGAGACGAAGAAACCCGGATTATTTCGCCCGCCCTTGACCGAGCGAAAACAGTCGGCCACCAAGTGTCCGGACCTTACCCCGCAGACACACTTTTTTATTGGGCATTACAAGGCAAATGGGATGCTGTCGTGGCCATGTATCATGATCAGGGTCTCATTCCTTTCAAAATGGTCCATTTCACGGACGGCGTCAATACGACCCTGGGCCTGCCCATTGTGCGAACCTCGGTGGACCATGGAACGGCCTATGACATCGTTGGCCGGGGCAAAGCCGATCCCGGAAGCCTGGTTGCCGCCATCCACATGGCGGCCCAGCAGGTCAAAAATAGGCATAAGGCTCAAGGCAAAAGGCCCTAGAACCGTTAACGTAAGGTCGGCATACCCCGTTGGGCGAAACTCTCACCCTTGTAAACGCAGACTTTGACCCGGCTTCTCACTGCTGAAACCTCTCACCATTGCTTACCCTTTGCCAAAGCTCTTTGCCCTTCTCCCCGCGCCCCCGGCCTCTCGCCTAGGTGGGCAGTTCCACCCGGAACACCGCCCCGCCTTGGGGCGCGTTTGTCGCTACGATGTTTCCATGATGTCGCCGCACGATTTCATAGGAAATATACAATCCCAGCCCGGTGCCTTCCCCCACCTCTTTGGTGGTAAAAAAGGGCTTGAAAATGTCATGCATAGCCGTTTTCGAAATACCGGGTCCATTATCCCGACATTCAAAGACGACCTGCGCGCCCGACGCATTCCAAGCCGTTTTTACTACAATTTCCCCGGCTCCCTGGGTGACGGCCTGTATAGCATTGGTAATAATGTTCAGGCATACCTGTCCCAAGTTGGCGAAATTACCTCTGACTTCCGGCAAGTCCTCCGCATAGTCTTCGATGATCTTAATGCCGGCATTCTTGTATTGATTATAAAGGACTCTTAGTGCGTTTTTGACCACATGGTTCAGCAAAACAGGCTCGCAATATTCGTTGCTCTGACGGGATATACCCAGAAGACTGGCCACAATATCCTTGGCCCGACCCAATTCTTTCCGGCTGAATCTCAGATCGTCTACCAGCTCTTCGATGCAGTCATTGCCATCCCGGTTTCCGGCAAGCTTCTTGTTGGCATTGTCTTCCAATGTTTCAACGGCCGATTGAACCAAGCTGGACACACTGGTCAGAGGGTTATTCAGTTCATGCGCCACCCCGGCCACCAAGGCGCCCACAGCCGCCAGGCTTTCCGACCGGATCAAAAGCTCCTGAGTTCTGTCCTTTTCTTCCAAGGCATGCCTTAGAGACACCGTCCGTTGTTCAACCATGGCCTCCAGATTCGCATTGAGATTTTCTATAAGTGCGTACGCCTTGGCATTTTCAACGGCAACCGCACACTGGGTGCCCAGCGTGCACAGCAGTTCGAAATCTTCACCCGTAAAAAGATCTCCCGATTTCTTGTTGCCCAACACCAAGAGCCCATTCAAGACGCCCTTGCAAACCATAGGTATGACCGCCGCACCTCCCAGCCTGTCGAAATCCTCTTGGAGGGCATCGGGGTCGTCGCTGGCCTTAAGGCGGACAGCAAGGCTGGAACGACTTACCTCTTTTTTCCGGCCGCCCAATACGCGGATCAGAGGCCTTGAGCCGGATATCGTGGCACATCTCTTCGTAAAGGATCTTCCCGCATGACTCCGAACCTGTAATTGCCCCCCATTATCCATGAGCATAATATAGCTCCAATCCAAATACATGGTGTCGGTAAGTGTTCCAAGGGTCTTGTCCATTATTTCCTCCAAATTCAGCATAGAAGCCATGGCATCACTCAGGGCGCGAAGGGTCTTTTGGTAATCATATTTGCCCTTAAATAAAAATCGGTCGACAATGCATTGCACCTTTTTTTTCAACGGATCGAAGACAAAAACGATGACCACAAAAAATACCATGGAGAAAAGGAAGGACCAGCGGTGTTCAATCCCTTTAAAAAGATGATTAAACCCTATGATCAACAGTGCATACGACCCTGTAACCAGACCTGTCAATACAGAGTAAAAAAGGCTTTTCTGAAAAACAAATCCAATGTCGAGCAGATCGTGTTTCAACACACCGAATCCCAAAATAAGGAGCGGAACAAAGGCAAAATTGCCTAAAGGATAGCTTTCGATGCCCACAACCGGCAAAAAGTCAAAGTGAGCCATCAGTGCCGCGCCGCCAAGACCGACAACAATATACTTCGTCTTGTTTTTACGAAACGGGTCCTTCTCTTTGCTCAACCGGCGGGAAAGGAGATACAAACAATACAGGGTATTTGCCGAGCTGACCAGCCCAAACACCCGTGCCAAAGGCCCGCCCAATGCATAGTATCCAAAAAAGTAGTGTTTCACGCCCTTGAGATAGCAGTCGTGTTGAGATACCAGGCTTAAACCCACACTTATCGCATAAGCCAGAACCAGCAGCCCTTTTTGTTTCTTGATTCCAAGGAAAGCAAAAGTAAAATGAAGATATAAAGGCACAAAAAAAACGACAAACCGATGGTCCGCCCGGCTTATCCGCAAGGCCAAGCCGGGATCGGTCACAATCGATCCCAACGCCTTGTCCAAACTAAGAAGCCCCCCGAGCACACAAATGCCGGCAAACAACAAATTGGCCTTTTGGCCTTTGCCCTTCAACAGAGCCACAGCGCCCAATACAAACAAGGCCACCAGACTCACGAGAGGAGGTATGACCCAGAAATTGAACTCAAAAAGGTCCTGATTCATCAGATCCGTCCCACATAACCACCTCGGAACTGTGCCTGCATCCACAAAACGCGGCGGTTTCGGCCTGCGCGAACAGACCGATATTGAAGGAATCGACAAGCGACTTGGGCGGTAAAGTTCCGCGTCCAATGGACGTGATTTCTTACAACGACATAAATAGGCGGAACATGCTAAACAGCTTTGGAATATCCATGTTTGTCTATATCACGCTTCCGCGCCTCTCATCAAGGAGATTTCCAGGAAGGCAGGCGCAGCGGCATTTGACAGACTATCCTATAATGTTGTAAGGAAGCCTAGTCTATAAGTTTTATATAGAATGGAATTGTTGTTATGGTAAAGGCATTTGGGGAGAAATATGAACTCGACCTCATGCCTATCGTCATAGGCGGCAAAAGGCTTGAGCTTTACAGTGTCTCAAATTGGGACGTCTTTGTACAAAGGCTTTGCCGAGAGGGAGAGGCGTATATCAAAAAGTTTCCGTTCTGGGTCAAAGTCTGGGAGGCCTCCATTATCCTGACGGATCATCTCGCCGACATGGGCATGGGGAAAACAAAAGATGTTCTTGAAATCGGCGCGGGCATGGGTATAACCGGGCTTTTCCTCGCCGCCATGGGACACAATGTCACGATCACCGATTATGAAGAAAGCGCCCTAACCCTGTTGCAAATGAACGTTGAACACAACAAACTGCCGAATGTCCGGGTAGAGAAATTGGACTGGAACACTCCGAATCTCACCGGCCGATACGACATCATCTGCGGGTCGGAAGTAATATACAATAAGGCGTTCATCAAGCCTATCATCACATTATTCCAGGAATACCTGCGGCCCGGAGGTTCCGTATACCTGGCCCATGACATCAGAAGGAAATGCCTGGTCCAGTTCCTGGGCATGGTCCCCGGTCATTTTGAAATGAAAAACGTGATCAAGGTCATGAAAGGAAAGGACGAGCTATACAAGGTGGTGGTTCACACGATCCGGTTCAAAGATCCGCAGAAACCTTGTCCCGCCGATGGTTCCAAAGTCACAACCCTTCGATAGCGTATTCTCCGGTTCGAAAAAAATCGGCTCAACATTTTTATGACGACACCTTCCCACGCAGTCACATCTTATTGCGCACCGCCCGCACTTTTTCTTTGGCTGAAGCCTTTTTATCTCTGCGGTCATCGATCTTGACGGACGTGATCACCCGTTGAGCGCCCTCGTTAAACGGGACTTCATGCATCTGCCGAATCACTGTGAACAGTGACTGCAGATCCCCTTCGATAATGGTCCCCATGCCGTGGAGTTCATATGCCAGACCGGAGCCTTCCAGCACCTTGACGCATTTGGCGACGTAGCGGCTCACACCGGTTGAACCTGTTCCCAACGGCACAATGCTTACTTCGGCTATGGCCATGGCGGCCTCCTTTGCTGAATTCAGCGCAAACCCCGGCCCGAAACACCTTGCCGTATTGCCGGAGCCGATATAGCCTACAGCGTAAGCGCCGGCTGGGTCAACGAAAACCTGTCCCCTACGACCACAGATTGTTCGGAAATTTCCAAAACAGTTGACAAAGCCCAAGCGGATCCATAAAATAGAGAAATTGTATGTTTTTGTAATTACTTACACACAAGTGGAAATCCACAACCACCTAAAGATCCCAACCTATGTCACTCAGAGGCACGCTTGACGCTTTCAATCTTTCCAGCCTGCTGCAGCTTCTGTCCAATGACCAGAAGACTGGTATGCTTTATGTAGCCAATGGCCCGAACTCGGTTAAAATCTTTATGAAAGCCGGGATCATCGTCTACGCGTCGAGTTCGGAGGAAAACCTACGGATGGGCCGTTTATTGGTTAATCAGGGCGAGATTTCTGAAGAAAAATTGCGATCCTGCTTACGGATCTCAAAGGACACCGGTCTGAAACTGGGCAAAACCCTGGTAAGAGACGGGGCCATTTCTCTTGATACACTGAAAAAGACATTGCATCGCCAAGTCAAGGAAATCCTGTGCAGCCTGTTCCTGTGGAAAACCGGAGAGTTTGAATTCAGAGACATACCTTTTGAAGTCGAAGGCAAGCTGGTCACCAAAATGAATACCATGGAAATTCTGCTGGAAGCGTCCAGGCGCATCGATGAGTGGTCCGTTATCAAGGAGCAAATCGAAACGGATGATCAGGTTTTTGAAATCTCCGAAAAGACGCAAGGAAAAAAGGATGTTAAGCTCAACAAAACAGAATGGAGGATACTGTCGTTAGTTGATGGCACTCGCACGGTCAGGGAAATTGTCGATAAAAGCGGCCACGACGAATTCTCGGCGTTTAAGGCGCTTTGCTCAATGAAGCTATCCGGCCTCGTCGAACAGGCAAAAAAGCCTCGAACCGGGCGGCGTGAAACCCTGGATTACGCTACCATTGCGAATATCTATATCGATATCTTTCAAGTCGTTCAAAAAGATATGGAGACCCAATTGGGACAAAGCGTTGCCGTCATGATCGACCAATGCGTCGGCAAAGTCCTGCCCCAACAAAAAGCTCTTTTCAAATGTCTGGACATGCGAAAAGAACCCAAGGTTACCGCCCAAGGCATTGTCGAAGCCATGGCTGCGTTCAAAGATGCGGCCAAAGGACGGTCCTTTCTGATGCACAGTCTGAATACGTTGTTGGAAATGATGCTGGAAAAGCAAGTAGAAACATTGGGGTTTCAACTGACTCAAGAAACCGGGGATAAAATCCGGCAAACCTTGTCCTATGTTCGCGAATACCGGGAAGATTCACATGAAATGCGCAATATCATACACAGTGTCCATAACATCCTGGACGAAGTGGTTTCCAACGGCGCTCACACAAAAAAAGGCGCCGGGAAAATGTTGTCTTTTTTGAAAAAAGGGCGTTGACGGCCTCTCCGCAAAGATGCGCCGTTGCATGAATTGCGCGAAGCTAATCGGCGGCGATTTTAATTCCACCAAAGGCCAGGCATGATAAGGCCGCTGTCCTGAAAAGAGTCTGGGCGATAAACAGGGAGCTTTCCGAAAAAAGCCCTTCAAAAAGCAACACGTAATCTGCGACAAACAACAGAATAACCGTGGCAATGACCAGGCTGATCACGGCCCCGATCTTACCGCCGGCAAATTTCAGTCGAGCCTTGTTGAATCCAACCAATACCAACACATAAATAAACGATGTAAACAACAAGACGACAAATTTCGTAGACATGAGACCCCCTGAAGCTTTTACTTAAATCCAACGGACAATAGTACTTGACGAGCCCTTGGTTCCCATTCAAAATAATAATTTTTTGACAATGCTGTTTTTTTTTGATGCTTTCAAAAGAATCCGGCCCTTCGGAGATGCGCCCGATCGGCCAACGTTATCGATTTTTAGGATAACAGCCAACATGAACAAAGCAATTTTTGTGCCGATATGGGATAAAAACAAGTGTCTCGGGCAGGTGTTACTGAAAAATCCCGTCCGGCATGTGTGGGAATGGCGCTATGCCTCTTGATACAATTACCGTCCGAGGTGCTCGACAGCATAACCTCAAAAATATCGACCTTGACATCCCTCGCGAAAAACTGGTTGTGATCACCGGGCTTTCCGGCTCCGGGAAATCGACCCTGGCGTTTGACACCTTGTACGCCGAAGGACAACGCCGATATGTGGAATCCCTTTCTGCTTACGCCCGTCAGTTCTTGGAAAAAATGGATAAGCCGGACGTAGACGTCATCGAAGGTCTGTCTCCAGCCATTGCCATCGAGCAAAAATCGACCACCAAGAATCCCAGATCCACGGTGGGCACCATTACAGAGCTGCACGATTATCTCAGGGTTCTTTTCGCCCGTATCGGCCTGCCCCATTGCCACCTGTGCGGCCGACGCATCACGGCACAAACGGTCGATCAAATGGTCGATCAGGTTTTAGCCCTTGAACCGGGCATGAAAATCATGGTCCTTTCTCCCTTGCTGAACGCCCAGAAAGGAGCCCACAAGGCGCTGTTCACCAAGCTTAGAAGGGACGGATTTGCACGGGTTCAAATCAACGGTCAACTCCATGACCTGGCCGAGCCCATTGCCCTTGAAAAGAATAAAAAGCATACGGTTGAAGTCGTGGTAGACCGATTGGTCGTTAAGGCATCGGCCCGGAAACGATTGGCTGATTCCATTGATCTAGCCTTGGCGCTTTCTGACGGGCTGTTGACAGTCCATGTCATGGACAAAGGTCCCCTAATCTTCAGCGAAAAGGCCGCATGCCTGCAATGCGGAACCAGCTACCCTCCGTTCACACCGGCAAGTTTTTCCTTTAACAGCCCCCAGGGTGCCTGTCCGGCGTGCAATGGGCTGGGCACCATGATGGTCTTCGATCCGGAACTTATTGTGCCCAACCCGGACCTATCGCTCAGACAAGGAGCGATAGCACCATGGGAAAATCGCCATTCCGTTTATTTTTTACAGGTATTGGATGCCATCACAACCCGTTATAATGTCAGTATTCACACCCCCTTCAAGGCATTTCCGCAACCGCTCAAGGATCTGTTGCTGTACGGTTCCGAGGGCGAGGCGATTGCCTTCTATTTGGAACGAGACGGACGCCGTCACACCTATTCCCGACCCTTCGAAGGGGTTATTCCCAGTCTGGAACGGCGTTACCGGGAATCCACAACCCAGCAGGCGCCAGAGAGGGTTGAACGGTTTTTGAATGTACAGCCGTGCCCTGAATGCAAAGGAGCGCGTCTGAAGCCGCATAGCCTTGCGGTGATGGTTGGCGACAAGTCTATTCACGACATCAGCAACCTTTCCATAGAGAGGCTGCAGGAGTTTTTCAACGCCCTGAACCTGTGCGCCCGGGAAAAGACCATCTCAAAACGCATTTTAAAAGAAATCGACGAAAGGTTGCGTTTTCTGAATCTGGTCGGGCTTGGATATCTGAATCTGGAACGGGCTTCCGTCACCCTTTCGGCTGGAGAATGGCAACGCATCCGCTTGGCCACACAGATCAGCTCCAAACTTACAGGGGTCATGTACGTCTTGGATGAACCCAGCATTGGACTGCATCAACGAGACAACCAAAAGCTTTTAAACACCCTCAAACACATGCGTGACCTGGGAAATTCTGTTCTGGTGGTAGAGCATGATGCCGAAACCATCCTGTCTGCGGACCACGTCATTGATATGGGCCCGGAAGCCGGGACAAGAGGAGGACATGTTGTGTTTGACGGTCCACCGTCGGCCCTGCTTGAGCACGAGACTTCCACCACCGGCCAGTATCTTTCTGGACGCAAAACCATCCCTGTGCCCGCCAAACGCCGTGCAGTGACAAACGGACATCTCACCCTTTTAGGGGCCAACGCCAACAATCTCAAAAATGTGACCATAGGGTTCCCTCTGAAGTGCCTCGTATGTATCACCGGCGTGTCGGGATCGGGTAAATCAACACTGGTGGTTGACATCCTTTATCGAGCCTTGGCTCGCCATTTCAATCATTCCAAACGACGCGTTGCGCCTTTCCGGCGAATCACCGGACTCGAAAACCTGGACAGTGTCGTCCACATTGACCAATCTCCCATCGGCCGAACCCCACGGTCCAACCCCGCCACCTATTCCGGACTTTTCGCCTATGTCAGAGAACTCTTTGCCCAAACCCCTGAAGCCCGGGTAAGAGGATATAAACCGGGACGGTTCAGTTTCAACGTCAAGGGCGGACGTTGCGAGTCGTGTCGGGGAGACGGCATCATCAAGATCGAAATGCATTTCCTGCCCGATGTTCATGTCACCTGTGATGTATGCCACGGAAAGCGCTATAACCGTGAAACGTTGGACGTCAAATACAAGGGTAGGAGCATTGCGGACGTCTTGGACATGACGGTAAAGGAAGCCCTGCCCTTCTTCGGCAATATCGCAAAGTTGAAAAACAAACTTCAGAGTCTGTCGGACGCGGGCCTTGACTACACGCCCTTGGGCCAACCCGCCACCACGTTGTCCGGAGGAGAAGCGCAACGCCTTAAGCTGTCAAGGGAACTAAGTAGAACAGGAACGGGAAAAACAGTATACATCCTGGACGAACCGACTACAGGACTGCATTTTGCCGATATTCAAAGGCTGTTGGACGTCCTCAATAGGCTGGCGGATGCGGGAAATACCATCGTGGTCATCGAGCACAACATGGACGTCATCAAGTCGGCCGACTATGTTATCGATCTGGGCCCGGAGGGCGGAGATGAGGGAGGACAGATCATAGGTTCGGGCCGCCCGGAAGACATCGCGGCATTACCCCACTCCCACACAGGCAGATACCTGCGAAAATTTCTGCGTGAAAATCACGCCGTCAGCGATCAATTTTCACCCGCCCTGTGACGGCAGGGCGTGTTTTAAAAAAGAAAGACAAACCTCGAACAAAGAAGCACGACATCAAAACAGGCGCTTGCCGTCACTTGGCTCACCCCATCGCCTCTTGGCCGACATGCTTTCCGGGCGGGTTTTTCCCGCTTAGAATTCCGAGACAAGCCTATAACACAACATGTCCAACTTCAGGGAAAAGTCCACGTTTTCCACAGACACATGGGGCGGACACTGAATCTGTGTGGGCGCAAAATTTAAAATGCCGCTGATGCCCGCCCGGACCAATCTGTCGGCTACCGGTTGGGCCCCGTCAGGCTCGACGGCAATCACCCCGATGTCAATGCACCGATCTTGAATCAAATGGTTGATGGCTTCAAGAGGCTCTACCCGGACTCCCCCTATTTCCATGCCGATTCTCTTGGCCTTTTTGTCAAAAGCGGCGACGAATTGATACCCTCTGGCTGCAAACGAGGAGTGCCGCAACAAGGCGGAACCCAAGTTGCCCGCACCCACCAACCCCAGACGCCACCCCTTATCCGCTCCAAGAATCTTGCGGATTTCAAATAAAAGCTCTTTAACGTAATATCCTACGCCTCTCACCCCAAACTCACCGAAGTAAGCAAGGTCTTTACGTATTTGGGCGGGATTGATGCCGCAAATATCCGCAAGGCGGCCCGAGGAAACAACCTCCAGCCCCTTTTGTTCCAACAAAGCAAGGTGCCTTTCGTAGACGGATAAACGTGAAATCGCAACGGCTGGAATCTTCACGGGTACAATCAATATGCCGACAAACAGACAGGGTTGCGCACCACGTTTATCTTGTGGCCACGCAACCCTGTCGTGTTTTCCACTCGGTTACCGAATGCCAATCAACTAGTGACCGGGACCAAACAGAGCTGCGATTCCCGCAGACTGCGGATGGGCGTAGATCAGGATCAGAGAAATAACCAGAGCATAGATGACCAGAGACTCGATCAAGGCCAGACCGATCAGCATGGTCACGGTAACCTTACCTGAAGACTCCGGGTTCCGTGCGACACCTTCAACGGCACTCCTAAGGCCCATACCCTGGCCCAGGGCACCTCCAAAAGCCGCGATGGCAATTCCAAAGCCCGCTGCAAATACCGACACGGTGAAGTACCGCAGACCGGCAATAGCGGCCTCATCGCTGGCGGCATACACGACCGTCGACAAGGCAAACAGCAAAAACGCGGATCCCAGGGTTGAACATGACATCTTCTTGAACATTGACTTTCCCTCCTTTAAAATGAATTTATATGGGCTTCTTCCATAAAATGGAACCGATTAACCGAATTAATGAGCGTGTTCCATGGCGCCGGAGAAATACATGGTCGACAACAAAAGGAACACAAAAGCTTGTACCAGACTGACAAAGATACCCATGGCCATGATAGGCAGCGGGGCAAAAAATGCACCGGCCAGGAAAAACAAAATGGCCAGCACCAGCTCATGACCGGAAATGTTTCCAAAAAGACGAATGCTCAGCGACATGACCCGGGCGGCGTGACCGATGAGTTCGATGGGTAAGATGATCGGCGACATCCACCAGATAGGACCCATGAAGTGTTTGTAATATTTGACCCCATGATACATGAACCCGATCACATGGGTCATAACCACAACTACAATGGCACACGCCAACGTGGTATTGACGGCAGCCGTTGGCGGAAAAAAGCCGGGGACCAACCCCGCCAGGTTTGAAATAAAAATAAAGAGGAAAACGGTGGCAAGAACCGGGAAAAAACGGCGGATCTCCTCTCCTGCAACATCCACCGTAAATTCTTCAATACCTCCGAGCAAAATCTCAAAAACGTTCTGCACCCCATTTGGAACCATCTGCATCCCCTTGGTGGCCACAACTCCCAGGACGATGAGAATGCCCATAATCAGCCACATATAAATCACCCAGGGATAATGGTGGGCAAAATCCCCAAGGCCGATCGCTTCAAACACTATGTTGAGAAACAAGATGGGATGTTCCATATTAGGCTGCCTCCTTGAAAATGATTTTCCTGATTTCGTTCAGTGTCGCTATGAATATGCTCGTTACCACAACGGACAGGCCGATGATCAGGCCCAGGGGATGCACATAATGATCGGCTACGACAACAAATATAATGACAGCGCTGATCAGAAAACGCAGATAGTATTTGCCGAGCACGGCCCTCACACTTGCCACGTGGGGCGGCGTGAGAGACTGTTTAAGAGACCGATACAACAATTGAAAATTGACCGTCACAATAAGACCGCCGACCAAAACTCCCCACGCAAACCGCCCTGGCGCCAGGATAAAACCACCCAGCGTCGCCACGGCAAAAACAATCCAATTGGTCATGGTTATAAACTTGAGCAGTCTCTTTTCTATGCGCACGGCCTGCGTTCCTTGTCACAATTTCTGACTCTTTTTCATGGCCAGATAAATGTTGCGGAACCCGGCAATGACGCCCAAACCAAGAAAAATGAGAGTAAACCAGGGAGACTTATCAAATCGCTTATCGAGCCAGTAGCCAATGCCAAGTCCGATGACAATGGACAGGGCGATGGAAAAACTCAGGCTGCTGTAGTACCAAAGCTCCTTGAGCAGCTCCTTGGTCTCGTTTTTCATGCCAAAGAACATATGACCACCAGGTCCGGCACTTCGGAAAACGTTCCTGGGGCAAAATCACCGCGTTCGTACCACAGGAAGGCTTTCAAGTCAATCCCTATTTTTTTAAACCGGAAAATACCTTGGCCGCCGCCTGAAGGGTCGCCTCGATGTCCTGTTCGCTATGGGCGCTGGAGACAAAAGACGCTTCGTATTGGGACGGAGCCAAATAGATTCCCTCTTCCAACATCGCCCGGTAATATTCGGCAAATCGATCCACATCACTCTTTTGGGCTTGTGCAAAATCAAAAACGGGCTGATCCGTAAAAAACAGACCCAACATGGAACCAACGCGATTCGTCGTCACGGGAATGCCGGCATTATCGGCAGCCTCTTTGAGCCCCCTGGCGAGCACGGCCGACTTGCTTTCCAAATCCTCGTAGAACCCGGATTTCCGCAGACATTTCAGCGTGGCGATACCGGCAGCCATTGCCACGGGATTCCCGGAAAGGGTCCCGGCTTGATACACGGGCCCGTCCGGGGCAACTTTGCGCATGATGTCGCCCCCCCCGCCGTAAGCCCCGACGGGAAGTCCACCGCCGATGACCTTGCCCATGCACGTAAGGTCAGGCATAATTCCATACACCGCCTGAGCGCCCCCATAGGCGACCCGAAAGCCCGTCATTACTTCATCGAAAATCAGAACAGCGCCATGGTCTTGAGTCAGTTTTCTCAATATTTCCAAGAACCCGGCCTTGGGCGGCACAAGGCCCATGTTTCCGGCCACGGGCTCCACGATCACAGCGGCGATGGCGCCGCCCTTTTCGGAAAACAACTCCGTGATCCGCGCCGGGTCGTTGTAAGGAACCGACAATGTGTTTTTCACGCACGCCTCGGGCACGCCCGGGCTCCCCGGGATACCCAGGGTGGCCACACCCGATCCGGCCTGTACCAAAAAGGTATCGCCGTGGCCGTGATAACAGCCGTCGAATTTGACGACCAGGTCCCTGCCCGTCACGCCCCTGGCCAGCCGAACAGCACTCATGGTAGCCTCGGTCCCGGAACTTACCATCCGCACGATTTCCACCGACGGGACGGCGTCGATCACCATTTCCGCCAAAGCCACTTCAAGATCGGTCGGCGCCCCGAAACTTGTACCCCGCGAAAGAACATCTTTAACCGCTGAAACCACCTCCGGGTGACAGTGCCCCAGAATCATGGGACCCCAAGAACCCACATAGTCAATAAAGGCGTTGCCGTCGATATCCCATACCTTGGCGCCATCGGCCCGCTGAATAAAAAGCGGATCCATTCCCACGGAGATACATGCTCGCACAGGGCTGTTCACGCCACCGGGAATGACTTTTTGGGCCCTGGCGAAAAGTTTCTCAGACAGTTCCTTTTTCATGCACGCGACTCCTTCGTCGATTCACTTCCCGGATTTCATTATCCGCCGTTCACCTAATCCCTCCCCCAATGCCGGATCAGCAAACCCAGGCAAATGAGGGCCACTCCCAAAGAAAACCCGAGCCGGGCGTTATGTCGATAAAAGTAATAAAAAGGGCCCGCGCCGGCCGGTCCATGGCTGAAATCAAGGAGATAATATGCCGTAAAAAAGGGCCCGGCCGCAAAGCAGATAATGTCCACAATACCCCTTACAAAGGTCTTCATCACGCATTCTCCTTGTGCAAAACCCGGTTTTCACCCTCAAGAAGGAGCCGAAGATTCATTGAATCCCGCCGTTTATCGATGCGATCATAGCGCCGGTCTTCCATCACGGCGCCGCGGCCCTCCGGATCCGGCAACAGCGTCATTTCAACGCGTCAACCAGACAAGAAAACCAAAAGATTTCTCGTCCAAACGATCACAGATCCACCAAAGAGTCTTCAGAGCTGAACCCATTGGCAACATAGCCGTCTGCGGCCCAATCGTTTTCCCAGTGCCGGCCGTCGAGCACATACCTGAACCTGTATGCCTTGCCCGCTTTGAGAGAAACCGTGGTAGTAAAACGGCCGTCCTTGCGCCTCTGCATAGGATGAGACGTGGGATCCCAATTGTTGAACTCACCGCACACCGATGCCGTCTCGGCCCGAACCTGCTCAGGGATCTCAAACGTCACCTTGCAGAAGCGACCGGTTTTCGAATACGTTTTCCGCAACATGGGCCATCCTCCTTTCAACCTCTCGGTCTCTTGAAGCCGTTTGGATGATAATCCGCAACTCCTGGTGATCCCGATAACCCCGCACCGCAAATCCGCCAAACTCGCAAAAACACAAGCCCCGCCGTTCTTTTATGAAAAATGGGCATGGAAGCCCATGGCATAACCTACCGGTTCAAAGCGCCAAAACCCGTTATGACACCTTCTGGAATTCGGTGTTCTTTTTCTCACAATTCAGAGGTGTTGTCAATGTTCAAGATTGTACGGGAAATATAGGATATAAGTGCTTGCAGGAAAAGCTTTTTGTCTCGACCCGGGTGAAAGAATGCGGGTGAAAATTTTCCCGCGCCAAACCTTCCAAGTGGAACCATCTCGGCAAGCCGCTCCTTTGTATTATGGGACATGTACCGACATACCACACCCCGTGGCAACCACACGCAATTCGTCATCAAACCTGCCTTTCCGCCACCATGTGCAACCAGGCGCGGATTACGAAGGGAATTACCTTCACCGGAATATCTGTTGCCAAACGGCCGTATACAATGATTCGCTTTCCATTTGGGGCCATGATTATGAAGGAAAATCCCTTCACAAACCTGGACGCGGGATCCAGGTTATAAAAATAAATCTTTTATATTCAATGCCTTATAAGCATCCGAGTGAATGGTACGGTTTTCGCAGAAAAATTTTCACAGAAAAAAAATAAGATCCGTTTTTTCTTTTTGCTTCTTTATCGTAAGGAGAGAACATGAGACTGGCCCTGGTCTGGTTGGGTTCCGTATGTGTTTCATGGCTCGTAACGATTGTCGTTGCTTTTGGGATTGCGCAAACCTATGCCCGGCTCTGCGGTTGACAGGCACAGTTCCGGCAAGAGCCGACGGTATGTATATTGCGAAACCAAGCCCGACGTCCAACAATCGTAAGGATCCCGTTGGATCCCCGAATGCCGGACTCAGCCTGCTTTTTTTTGCGTCAATCTTGGACCGATGTAAGCACTCGGAATATGAAGGAGGAAATCATGCACAATCGTACTGGAATGTTGACCTGTTTGTTTGTCTTTTTTTGTTTCTTTTTTTACCTTTCATCGGATGCCGTAGCCGCTGGAAAGGAGCGCGGCA
Organism: uncultured Desulfobacterales bacterium; assembly: GCA_964430705.1. Classification (GTDB taxonomy): domain Bacteria; phylum Desulfobacterota; class Desulfobacteria; order Desulfobacterales. Next base: position 18,129 of record CAYSGJ010000090.1, read on the forward strand.
GCGACAGCCCTCCCGGCTGGAGCAAGGGGGAAAAGAAGGGCTGGCATTCCGATACCCCCCCCGGACTGACCAAGTCCAAAGAAGCTAGAGAGAAAGGCGGACAAATCGAAGAAGCCGTTCCCGACGTAGAAGAGGAAGCCGAAAAGCAAGAAGAAATCGAAGATCAAATGACCCAAGAAAATAAGGACACCGGCAAGGCCATGAAGGAAAAAGCCCAAGAAAAGGTCCAAGAAAAAACACGACGAGGGGAGCAACACCAACAACGTCACCGTGACACGAAGCAGGAATAACAGCTACAAGCCGAAAAACCACGGGCTGTTTGTTTGTTCACCCGGAGTTCTGCGAAGTCGCGGCTTATCCGGATGAATGCGTGCCGCAGCGCAATGGTTGTGGTGTGCTAAAATTTTTTATATGAAGCATATTTCGCGCCCCGCCCCTGCGGCTTGCCCTATGGCCTTTTACCGATGACCTTTGCCCCACCCCGCCCCAAATCCACCGCCCTCGGTGGATTTGGGCCGCTCTGTCCCCTTGTGTTCCGGCGTATCGTGGTATAATAAACCCTCAAAACCATTAAAGCAGGATCAGGAGAAAATATGATTGCCTTTTTGGACTATGGCGCGGGCAATGTGAGAAGCGTCATCAACGCCATTGAAAGCCTAGGAGAACAGGTCAAGATTGTATCCCACGGCCGGGACATCTTATCTGCTGAAAAGTTGGTGTTTCCCGGAGTGGGCGCCTTCGGCAACATGATGGGGATTCTCCACAAAATGAACTTCATCAAACCATTGAAGGCCTATCTTGAGTCCGGCCGGCCGTTTCTGGGAATATGCCTGGGGTTACAGGCCCTGTTCGAATACAGCGATGAAGCGCCCGACATCAAAGGCCTGGGTATCATCGCAGGCGCGGTTAAACGATTTGCCGTTGACCTTTCCGTACCCCACATCGGCTGGAACGCACTGAACATAAAACAGCCGTCTCCCATCTTTTCGGGACTGGTCGGAGAGGAAAAGTTCTACTTTGTCCATTCCTTTCATGTCGTCCCTGAAAATGACGACGTGATACTCACCACAACCGACTATGGATACGAGTTCGTCAGCAGCATCCAAAAAAACAACATCGTAGCGACCCAGTTTCACCCGGAAAAAAGTGGAACCAACGGACTCCGGATATTGGAAAACTTTCTTAAAACCCCATCTCCGGCATCCAGGCCGGCCCGGTTATCCACGAAAACGCACCTGGCCAAGCGCATTATTGCGTGCCTGGACGTACGATCCGACGAGCGAGGCAATCTCGTGGTGACCAAGGGCGATCGATATGATGTCAGGGAGCGGGGTGCAGTAAGAAACCTGGGCAATCCGGTAGACTTGGCAAGGCAGTACTACGAGGAAGGTGCAGACGAGATTGCTTTTCTAAACATCACAGGTTTCCGGGATTTTCCTCTGGAAGACATGCCCATGCTTGAGGTTCTCAAACAGACTTCGAAAAATGTTTTTGTGCCCCTGACCATCGGAGGGGGAATCAGAGACTACACAGACGCGCACGGTCGCAAGCATAGCGCGTTGGCGGTAGCCGCCGAATATTTCAGATCCGGCGCCGACAAGGTATCTATCGGAAGCGATGCCGTCCTGATCGTCGAGCAATACCTGAAGACAGGAAGGGCAACGGGTAAAAGCTCCATAGAACAGATATCCCGCGTTTATGGTAACCAGGCGGTGGTGATATCCATCGATCCTACAAAAATCTACGTAGAATCGCCTGACGAGATTCCCCACCAGGTAGTTGAAACCTGCACGGTCGGACCCAACAACCGGCGGTATTGCTGGTATCAATGCACGATCAAGGGGGGCAGGGAGGGCAGGGATTTGGATGCAATCACGCTGGCGCAGGTCTGCGAAAAACTCGGGGCCGGAGAAATCCTTTTAAACTCTATCGACAAGGACGGATCCAACACAGGATTCGACATTGATCTCATTAATGCGGTCAAAAGGTCGGTTTCTATTCCCGTCATTGCCTCAAGCGGTGCCGGCTGCAAGGAACACTTTTACCAGGTCTTTACTGAAACCGAAGCCGAATCGGCCCTGGCCGCCGGCATCTTTCACCGGCAAGAAGTTCGGATCGCAGATGTAAAAGACTTTTTGGCAGGCAAAGTGGAAATCAGGCGCTAAATGCGCCTGATTTCTTTTCTCCGGCTGTTCCCATACACCGATCCCGACAGCACAGTCCCAATGCATCGGCACTATCGGAAAGCCGACCAAACACGGGCGCCCCTCAATACATCCATTTTCCGCTCGCTCCTTGACAGCCCATCGGGTTGTTATTATTTGGTTTGCCATGTACGCGAAATCGTCGTAAAACTGGAACCCAGTACAGGGAGAACACATGACATCGCTTTCTGAAGAAGAAATCCGTAAGTTGGCCGCCGCCTGGCTTCCGGCGCATAAAAAAAACAGTCCCCTTCGCATACACACAGATACAACCGAGTTTTTCAATGTGGATTACGGGGATGTGGTCGACCTGAATGAAAGGCCTTACCTGATCCGCCATAACGCCAAGGAAGGACGCTTCGGCCTGGATGACGAGGTCAAGCATTGGGTGAAACGGGCCATCGATCTGACCGACGGCAGCCACAAATTCATCAAGCTCGTCTTCCACGAAAGATTCAAGAGCCGTATCGGCAATATCGAGTTCGAATGCTTTCGAAGCCCCCGAAAGGAAGCCAGGATACTGGATCTTGTCAGGGGCCGTGACAACTTCATGCAAGGAAACTGGGTTGAAGACGAGAAAGGCAACATCGTTCGGATTCTCGATCATATTCAAGGCCCGCCCCTTTCCAAATACATTCAAAATTTGGCCATGGACCACGAGAGCTATTTCCATGACGCATTTCCAGAAATTTTTGATGGCTTTCTGGCATGCGCGCGCGCGATACATTTTCTCCACGAGCACGGAGAAAAACACGGAGATATTCGACGGGACCATATTCTCATAGACAGGGAGAGCGGCCACTACCGTTGGATTGATTTTGATTTCAATTATCGGCATCGCGAAAACATTCATGGCTACGACCTGTTCGGGCTCGGAAACGTGCTGGCCTATCTGGTAGGCAAAGGCGACATTCTCGTGCAGGATCTGGCCGCACAAAACCATCCGGCCCTGGACCGGCTTTCAGACAATGATCGCAACATCGTGTTTCATCATCGCATCATGAACCTGAAAAGGGTCTTTGCCTATGTACCGGAGCCTTTAAACATGGTGCTGCTGCATTTTTCAAAAGGCGCCAACCGTTTCTATCATACCACTCAAGAGCTTCTGGAGGATTTGGAGAGCTATAAGAATGCCTAGAAAGGCGTTTCAACGCCATGCCGAGGAGGTAACCCATGACACGAGCAAAAAAGAAATTTAACAAAAACATTCTCATCGCCGTAGACGACTCAGACAACGCCCGCAGGGCCGTATCCTATGTAGCTCAACTGTTGGGAGGCATTTCCGGCTTTAAAGTCTGCATCCTTCACGTCATCTCCGAAGCCGAAGAGGACTATTTCCCCAACAAGGCCGAAGAAGAAAAGTGGATGGCCGAATATAAAGAAAGAGTCGACACCATGCTGAAAAACTACCGCCGGGTGTTGATCGACGCGGGCTTCAATGCCGACGTTGTCACCGTGCGTTCTCCCGTTCGTTACTGTCCGTCCATGGCCCAGTGCATCATGGAAGAGCGGGATCAGACCAAATACGACACCATTGTCGTTGGTCGGCAAGGCGTGTCCAGGAGCGAGGAATTTCTTTTTGGCAGCATTTCAAGCAAGATCGTCACCCATGCCAAAAACTGCACGGTCTGGGTGGTGGAATAGTCGAACGATGCCAAGGTCTTAAGCCCAACCATTTTGACATTCAGTTGCCTTAGTTTTCCTTCCATGTTGTGCAGCCATGCATCTTTTTGATCCATTTTTCGGATCATCTCCAAAAGAGTTGTAGAGATCCTTGACCCCTTTTCTCCAACTATATTGGAGAAGAACCATTTTTTTAACTTTTTCCTGCATTTTTTATTTTTTTGTTGACAGCGTCGGAGAAAAAGAATACAAACTGAGTGAGCGCTCAGTCAGTATCTAAATAGAAAGAGCTTCTGCCCATGAAAAAGAAAGATCTCATCCTCAGAGCGGCCACCATCCTTTTTGCAGAAAAAGGATTTAAAGATACGTCCATATCCGATCTGGCCAAGGCAACCGGTACTGCTGAAGGGACAATCTTTTATCATTTCAAGAACAAGGAACACCTCTTTATATCTATCCTTAAAAACACAAAGGATGACATACTCCGGGAGTTCAACCAGTGTCTAGGACAGATGGCGTTTGGATCAGGTCTCGAAATGCTCCAAGAAACGGTATCGTTCTATATCAACGTGGTGGAGACTATGGAAAACCGTTTCCTCCTCTTGCACCGGCACGACGCCCACGAACTGGCCCGGGTCAACAAGACCTGTCGAGATCATCTCGAGGCGTTGTTTAACAGTCTGGTGGATATTTTTGAACGCCCTATCGTTCAAGGACAAAAAGACCGTTCCATTCGCAAAATGCCGCCACGAAAGGCCGCACTGATCATTTTTGCCATGGTGGACGGACTGGCCAGGTTAAATACCTTCCACCTGTACGACGCGGGAGCCCTTTACGGAGAACTGGGAGAAGCGTGTTGTAGAATAGTTGCAAACCAGCATATTATGGAGTGATTACAGGCTATGTTGACAAAAGTTTTCCCGTTTATGGAATGGTTTCACGGCTACAACGCCAACAGTTTCAAGTGTGACTTCATTTCCGGTTTGACCGTTGCGCTGGTGCTCATTCCCCAGTCCATGGCCTATGCCCAGCTGGCAGGGATGCCTGCATACTACGGCCTGTACGCGTCTTTTCTGCCACCCATGGTGGCCGCGCTTTTTGGGTCGAGCCGCCAACTGGCCACCGGCCCAGTGGCGGTGGTGTCCCTCATGACTTCCGCATCCCTGGAACCACTGGCCACGGCGGGCAGTGAAGGCTACATTGCCTATGCCATTCTGCTGGCATTGATGGTCGGTGCGTTTCAGCTCTCCCTCGGGATCCTGAGATTGGGTTTGGTGGTCAATTTTCTTTCCCACCCGGTTGTCAACGGCTTCACCAATGCCGCGGCCATTATTATCGCATCGTCCCAGCTTTCCAAGATGTTCGGGGTCTACGTAGATAAGGCCACCCATCACTATGAGACAATCATCCATGTCGTCGAGGCGGCTTTTCACTATACCCATTGGCCCACCCTGTTGATGGGCCTTCTCGCATTCGGCGTTATGTATGGCTTGAAAAAGGTGTCACCTCGTATTCCGAACGTCCTTGTGGCCGTGGCACTCACAACAATCATTTCTTGGGCCATAGGTTTTGAACACAACAAGACTGTTGACATTTCGGCTATTCGCTCAAAAAAGGTACAGACCTGGATTCGAGAGTTCAACCGAGCCACTGAAACAATCAAACGCCTTGGTCTCGCACGGGCCGAGGCCGGCGCCGCCTTGGAACGTGCCCGGCAAAGCCGCGACCAAGTGTCAATACTCGACGCCCAACACGACGCCAGCGTGGTGACCGTCAACATGGAACGTTTCAAGGTCAAGGCCCACGAACTGCGGGAAGCGATCCGGGACATCTTTTTCGTCGGCGTCGAAAACGCCGACGGCACGATGGCTTTTTATCCAAAAGACGCTGAGGTCGACAGGCTGAAATCCGATGGTCGCACGTGGCGTATTAAGGTCGGCAACAACCCTCTGCAAGAAAACGGGTTGCTTATGATGGGTGGCGGCGCTGTCGTCGGGGTAGTTCCACAGGGCCTTCCGCAACTATCGGTACCCAAGATTGATTTTAAGGTCGTGTTACATCTGCTCCCATTTTGTGCCATCATTTCCCTGCTGGGTTTTATGGAAGCCATTTCTATTGCGAAGGCCATGGCGGCCAAGACAGGACAGCGAATCGATCCGAATCAGGAACTCATCGGCCAAGGGCTTGCCAACATGATAGGGGCCGTGGGCAAAAGCTATCCCACCTCCGGCTCTTTTTCGCGATCAGCAGTGAACCTTCAGGCGGGAGGCGTAACGGGCATGTCCAGTGTGTTCACCAGCCTTTCCGTCATTGTGGCCCTCCTCTTTTTTACCCCCCTGCTGTATCACCTCCCGCAATCCGTCTTGGCCGCCGTCATTATGATGGCCGTCATTGGTTTAATCAACGTGTCGGGGTTCATCCACGCCTGGAGGGCCCAGTGGTATGACGGGGCGATTTCCATCTTGTCTTTTGTCTTCACCCTGGTCTTCGCACCCCATCTGGACAAGGGGATCATGATCGGCGTCGTACTGTCGCTCCTGGTTTTTCTCTATAAAAGTATGCGGCCCAAGGTAGCCTCGTTATCCTTGGCTGACGACGAGGCGTTGCGTGATTCGGTGACCGCCCGCCTCCAGGAATGTGCTCATATCGACCTGGTGCGTTTTGACGGCCCGCTCTTCTTTGCCAACGCCAGCTACCTGGAAGACAAGATCGCCGAAAGGATGAGAAACAAAAAAGACCTCAGACACATCATCATCGCCTGCGACGGGATGAATGATATGGACGCCTCCGGAGAGGAGGTGTTGTCTCTGCTGGTAGACAGGATCAGGAGTGCAGGTTTGGATATTGCCCTCAGCGGGGTCAACGAGGCGGTCATGAAAGTGCTTAGGCGCACTTTTCTGTTTGAAAAAATCGGGTCGGATCACATCTTTCCGACCAAGGAACAGGCAATTTGTCGGATACACGAACACGCGCACCATGAAAGCGGAGAAGAACGTTGTCCCCTGACAACGGTTTGTCGCCTAACGGAAAGCACCACATAGGAGAAAGGGTGTTTATTATGTCTGTTATCACTTTATTAAGCGGGTCCTTCTGTAAGGATAGCCTGGTAGTCAAAAAAGTTTTAAAGAAGACAGGATATACGCTGATTACGGATAAAGAGTTCGTCAACCGGGCAGCCGGCATATCTGATCTGTCGGAAAACAAAATCGAACGGGTTTTCTCCGGGAAGACATCCGTGTTCAATAAGTTCACGCACGAGCAGGGACGATCCATCGCTTCACTGAAACACGCGGTGGCAAACCTCCTTGCCGAAGACAATCTGTTGATCCATGGTTTTTGCGCAATGCTGGTGCCCAAGGATATCACCCATGTGCTTAGGGTCTGTCTTATTGGCGAGATGCCCTTTAGGGTCTCTGTCGCCCAACACGATCATGGGACCTCTGAAAAAGAGGCGCTGAAACTCATCCACAAGTTCGATACGGAACAGGCCAAATGGATAGACATGCTTTGCGACACGTCCTCTCCCTGGGATCCTTCGTTGTACGACATCGTCATTCCCATGGACAAACGAAGCGTGGAAGATGCGGGAAATCTCATTGTTGAAAATCTTAGCAACAAGGCACTCACGCCGACAGCCCGGTCAAAACAGGCCGTCCGGGACTTCCAATTGGCCGCCCGGGTCGAGTTGGCACTCGCAGAAGAAGGGCACGATGTGTCGGCGGAATCCAGAGACGGCCATGTGACGTTGACGATCAATAAGCATGTGCTCATGCTGCATCGCCTGGAAGAAGAACTCAAACCCATTGCAAGCAAGGTTGAGGGGGTGAAATCCGTGCAGACAAAAGTGGGCAAAGGATTTTATCAGACAGACATCTATCGCAAGTATGATTTTGAGATGCCATCAAAAGTGCTGCTCGTGGATGATGAACGGCAATTCGTAGAGACCCTTTCCGAGCGGCTGATGATGAGAAAGATGGGCTCGGCCATTGCCTACGACGGGGAATCCGCCCTGGAATTGATCAAAGAGGACGAACCGGAGGTGATGATTCTGGATCTCAAGATGCCTGGAATCGACGGCATCGAGGTATTGAGACGCATCAAAGCGACACGGTCGGACATAGAGGTTGTTATCCTCACCGGACACGGGTCTGAGGCGGATCGGGAAACATGTATGCAACTCGGAGCGTTTGCCTACCTGACGAAGCCGGTGAATATTGATGCGTTGACCGAAACCCTGAAGGCGGCAAACGACAAAATAAAGAGAAAAAAACGACAAAACACTTAGTGCATCGCGTTTGCGCAAACCAAACAACGTTTGTCAAATGCATATGCGATAACACATGGCGGGAAAAGATGTTGCGTCTTGGTCTACTAAAACCCATTTTCTGGAATTCTCAGTACGACGGTCAAGGTCCTTTCAAGTATCTTTTTGATTTCCGAAGGATCTGGTGGCTTGCCATAATGCTGTCGGCAGGGGTAGCCCTTGTGCCGATTATCTTCACCGGTATTTTTGACTACCGGGTCACCAAACAGGCCATGGAAACGGAAATGGCCCTGCGTAGCGCACGGCTCGTTTCCAACACCCGAAGAACCGTCACGTTTTTCCTTATTGAGCGCAAGGCCGCGCTGGATTTCATCGTTCAACAACAATCATTCCTGAACTTAAAGGACGGGAATTCTTTAAAGGGTGTGCTGGACAGCCTGCAAAAAGCCTTTGGCGGATTCACGGATCTTGGGATCATTGATGATAAAGGACTTCAGTGTACGTATGTAGGACCTTACGAGTTGGCTGGAACGGATTACAGCAAGGAAGAGTGGTTTCAGGAGGTAGTAAACCAAGGGGTTTATATCAGCGACGTGTTTCTCGGTTTTCGAAACGTCCCTCACCTGGTCATTGCTGTGCGGCACAACATACAGGACGGATCCTTTTACGTCCTTCGGGCAAGCATCGATACGGAGCTATTCAACAGCCTTTTGACAGAATTGGAAGTGAGTGCCGGGGGTGATGCATTCATCATTAACCGACAAGGCATTTTTCAGACTCCCCCTCGTTACCATGGTAAGGTGCTGGACAAATGCCATTTGCCGATCCCGCAATATTCGCCCTCGACGCAGGTCTTCCAAGCCCAAGATGAAAAGGGGAAACACAATGTCGTGGCATCGGCCTACATCGATGAAACCCCGTTCATCCTTTTGATCGTTAAAGACAAGAACGAACTGATGCGGCCATGGTATGACACCCGGCGGAAGCTCTTTGGCTTCCTGGGCGCCAGTGTGGCCACCATTTTGATCGTCATCTTGGGCATTGTCACCGTTTTGGTGAACAAGATCTACTTGGCTGACGAAAAACGGCTTCTCGCCGTACGACAGGCGGAACACGCCAACAAGATGGCCTCCATCGGCCGGCTCGCCGCCGGGGGGGCCCATGAGATCAACAATCCCCTCGATATTATCAATCAAAAAGCCGGGCTTATCAAGGATCTGTTCACGTACAAAAAAGAATACGCCTCAGATAAAAAGCTGACCGACCTGGTGGACTGGATCATTTCCTCCGTGGCCCGGTGCGGGAAGATTACCCAGCGGCTGCTGAGTTTCGCCCGCCATATGGAAGTGACCACAGACCAAGTGCAACTGCGTGACGTCGTCGACGAGGTAATCGGCCTGCTCGGCAAAGAAGCCGTCTATGGCGGTATCACGGTAGAGGTCGATGTGGATGACCATCTTCCCCTGTTGGTGACAGACCGGGGAAAACTACAGCAAATCTTTTTGAACCTTGTCAACAATGCCATGGCCGCCATGCCCAACGGCGGCACACTTGAGATTACCGCCAGACAGGCGGACACGTGTCTGGCGATTCAGGTAATCGATACCGGATGCGGCATAAAAGAGAGCGATGTTCATCGCATTTTCGAACCGTTTTTTTCAACAAAGCGAAAACAGGGAGGCACAGGCCTGGGGCTGTCTATCACCTATGGTCTTGTGAGGGAGTTGGGCGGTGATATCAGTGTTGAAAGTGAAGTCGGTAAAGGAACCAGGTTTACCATTTCTTTGCCGTTGGCCATGGAAAGGAAACAAGAGCAATATGAGAGTCTTACTGGTTGATGATGAGGAGCAACTCGCATCGGCCCTGGCGGAGCGGTTGTGTCTAAGAGGCATAGACACAGTCTGGGCGGCCAGTGCTGAAGCGGCCCTTGAAGCAGCAAAATCGCGCGAATTTGATATCGCCCTGCTCGATGTCAAAATGCCCAAAATGGACGGACCCGAACTTAAAAAGAGGTTGTCAAAAAAATGGCCGGCCATGAAGTTTATCTTCGTCACCGGTCACGGTGCGGAAAACGGCATCCCGGGACTGCCCTGTAAGCGTCCCGAATGTGACGTCCTGGGCAAACCGCTTGATATCGATCGTCTCATTAAAAAATTACATGACATGGCGGGAACTTGATCAGGAGAGACATATGAATCCAATGTGCGACGTTGTCTGTGAAACGGGTCTCCAGTATTTCGGCAAGATGACGGCAACGCTGTCCCATGAGCTGAAGAATGCGGTAGCCATCATCAACGAAAATGCGGGATTGCTCGAGGATTACAATGTGATGGCGCAGCAAGGAACGCCAATAGACCCCGAAAGACTGGATGTGTTGGCAAAAAGGATGGGGGAGCAGGTCACCCGGGCGGACAGGCTTTTGAAGGAGTTGAATCGATTCTCCCATAGCGTCGATGCATTGGAGGGCGAGGTTGATCTCCAGGACATTATCGAAATGGTGGCTTTCCTCTCTCACAGACCGGCTTGCACAAAAGGGGTTACGATCAGAGTACAGGAGGCATCCCAGACCTTAAAAGTCCGTACCACCCCATTTTTTTTGAAGAATCTTCTTTGGCTGTGTCTTGAGTCTGCTATGGAACAAATGGAAGAAAAACATGACCTGAATATTGGGGTACAAAAGGCGAATCGGCGGTTTCAGATAGTCTTCAGCGGATTTTCAGGCAAGGATTTTGAGAAAGAGGCCGTTACAACCAACCCGCGGGTAGAAGCCCTGCTGGATCTGCTTGGAGCTGAAATAGCTTTGGACAGGAACGAAAGGAAAGTGATTATTACGTTGCCAACATAACAAAAGCCGGAGCATTAGAGGTCTAAACATCCTTGTCCGGTTTAAAAAGTTACAGAAAGGAGTCGAGTCATGACAGAAAAAGTCTTATTGGTGGATGATGAGGAACAATTTCTAGAGACGTTGGCAGAAAGGATGCGCGCCCGCGGCATGGAAGTAACTACTGCGACTTCCGCAGCCGAGGCCCTGAAAAAGGTGGCACAAGAGTCCTATGATGCGGTCATCTTGGATCTTCTCATGCCCCAAATAGACGGCATCGAAACCTTGGGAATACTGAAAAAGAAAAATCCGGATATTCAGGTCATTTTGTTGACAGGACATGCCTCGGTGGAAAAAGGTGTCGAAGCCATGAAACTGGGGGCCACCGATTTTCTGGAGAAACCGGCCAGCGTGGAGGTATTGACGGAAAAAATCAAAAAGGCCAGTGCGAAACGCATGGTTTTGGTTGAGAAGCATACGGAAGAAAAAATCAAGGAGATTCTCCGGGAAAAGGCTTGGTAGTTTGGAAGGCCCCAAGGTTCAAGACGTTTTTCTTATCGAAAGGCACAAACGGTGGCGTAGGCTTCGCTACATTGAGGATGTAAATCCGCCGAGAATGCGGCCCAGAGGGGAAAAGGCCGTTTACCGATAGACACCAACGAGGTTCAGCTGAATCCGGCCTAGAACGTCGCACTCCATCCGGCGCCGGCAAAGTCAAACCGCTCTTTGAATCTGTTGTAGCAGATTGCAGCGGCTTGCCGGCCCGTGCAATGAGATACCGCCACAAGACCAACCCCATAGGTATCAAAGGCATCCATAGACCTTTCCAGTTGGTCACCGGCGCCGGTCATAAAACCCAGGTGCGTTCCGCCAATGACTGCGCGAAATTTTTTGTGCCCTGTTTGCACACTGAAATGGTGCATCACGTTGACAACGCCTGCATGGGCGCACCCGAGCAAGATCACAGGCCCTTCATCCGTTTCGATCAACAGACTGATGTCATCCAATAAAGGGTCGTCAACGATCTCGCCGCCCTGCCGAACCTTGAGTCGCTTGTCCGGATGTTCAAAGGTCGTCTGCCTGGGCACTTCACCTGAAAAGTATATCCCGCGGGCGATTTCCCCGAACTCCCGCTTGAGATTGAATTCAGCCCCCAGGGTTGCCTCCAAGTATCGGCGACGATATTTGATGCCGATGAATACGTTTGTCTTGGCGCCGGCGTTGTCCCGCACAGCAAATTTTTCGGCAAAAATGTCGGGATGGGCAATGACTTCAACCCCCCGTGGGGGATATAACACTGCCGGCAGGCCCCCGGTGTGATCATAATGGCCATGGCTTAGGACAACGGTCTTGATGTCCGCCAGACTGATGCCCAACACCCGGGCATTGCGGGCCAAGGACATGCCCTGGCCGGTGTCAAAAAGAATTTGTTTCCCCTCATGTTCGATGAGGGCGGAAAAGCCATGCTCTCCCGTGATCCCCATGCGCCCCCATGCCGTGTTCTCACACAAGACCGTAATCTTTGTCTTTTCCATGAGACCCTCCTCTGTTTTGATGCCGGCTTCAGCAGGCTAAGGGCCATGCGCACGCTGTTGTCATTCAAAACGCCAACGTAGTATAGCAACGCTCGCACTGATCCCGGGCATGGGCCACGGGAGCCCTGGATGCTGCCTTGGACCTAATACGACGTGCTCGCAGAAGTATCTTTGACAGGTGTTTTAAAAAAACGACCGGCCGCCTCGACATGCACCTGGTTTTTCTGTGTGATAAGGCATTCCAGGGAAAAAAGAACCCCCAGGGCCTTGTCCACAAGGCGCGTTTCCAGCCCGGTCACCGTAGCAATCTTCACGGGATTTCTGTATCGAATGGACAGATCGCACGTGTAGGCTACAATGCCGTGCCCCATACAGCACTGTGCCATGGAAGCATCGATGATTGCCGCAATGATCCCGCCGTGAACGATGCCGTCATAACTCTGATGCTCTGTGGAACAATGGAAACTGCCCGTCAGTACGCCGTCTTCGGAAAAGGAAAACCGCAGATTGTCCACCGGCGGATTTTTTCGAAAAAGACATTGTGAATGGTAAGCAACCTGGAGCTCTTTGAACCTGCGCTCATAGTCGAGCTTAGAACTTTGTTGGCTATATAACATCATTTGTCATCCATGCCGGGCTGTTCGTCATTGGGGCTCCCCCTGTCAAGGTAAGGGCCGACGAATCATTTCCCCTTCTTGTCAGTCGTAGGATAAACGGATGGCCTCATCCGCCAAGGTGGGTTGAATAATCTTGTTCCACTCCGGCTTCTTCCATGTTCCCAGCCGCTCGTGCATGATGAGATATTTCTGCGGTATGGGATGGGTTCCGAAAACCACCTCAAGGCCGTATTTCGTTTCCACGAAATCACGAAAATACACTATATAGGGGCAGGGAGGATAGCCAACGACCAATCCCGTGGCAAAATGCAATACCTTTGCGCCATTCTTTTTCATTTCCTCCACAGCATACTCGACATTGCCGCCGGGGCAACCGTCACAGGAACTAAACCCGACAAGCTCAACGGCCGTATCCCTGTACCTGCTGAAGGCCCCCTCTCTGTTCCGCAACGACCTAAAGCATTTCCCGCCTGCACATCTTCGATAGCGGTCACAGATCAATATTGCGATTTTCGTTTCTGCTCCCATATGACGACCCCCCAAAAATACTTCAACAGATGGTTGACCACCTACATGCCGTTTGCCGGTCCGAATTCACGCCATAAAAAAAACAGCGTTGTTTAACCTGATCACGTTTAATCCTCACTGCCGGCCCCACATGCATTGAACACCTACAAAGCATCTGTTTCCCGGCGGCCTTTTTCGATGAGCCGGAGGATGTTTTTGCACCAAGACAACGGCTCGCCCGACCTTTTCGAGCATATGCTCGAAATTACCGCCCAATACCTTTACTGTCAAGTCTTTTTCAGGGGGAAAACAGCGGAACCGATGACTTCGGCCCATAATCTTGGAATACGTGCACACCCCCAAGTATCAGCTTGCCGCAGGAAGAAAAACCAAAACCCCCTTAGGAAGTCTCCTGAAATCCGTCACGCTGTCGCCTGAAACAATCCTACTGTTTGGAAAGAGATACAGGGTCTCTTTATTTTTGAATCCCAAACCGGCGATTTTGATGGGAGGCCGTCTGCTGGTAACTTTATATGGACCGCGATAACCCACAATCATTCGGGTCTGTGAGGGCAGTTCATCCCAGTCGGAGATTTCTTTTCCGTTTTTGATACGCCCTTGAGGGAAAAAGTAAAATGTGGTCGTTTTATTATAGTCCAGCCCCGCAAAATCCCAAGCCGTGAGTCCGTTGGAAATGGTCTTGATCGGCCCCCGGCTTTTCTCCTTGTCCGGATTTTTCTCTTGGTTCAAAAGGACCACTGTGCGCTCGGGCACGCGATTCCACCCGACTCGGCTGCCAAACCGGTCTCCCGGTATTGTTCTGCCGCCGGGCAATTGATACAGGGTCTTGGGCGAATTATAGTCTTCACCGGCGATTGCCCAAGCAGAATTGGTTTTTGTGATGACGTTGGAACGAATAAGCTCGGCGGGCGCCGGGCCACGGGCATAGTATATGGATGCAAGTTCCGGATCGGCCGTAAGGCGACCGGCCACAACATCCGGGTCATAAGCCCACGTAGGCCCCAGACCTGCTTTGGGACGATTGAAGTTCTTTGCACAACGTTTTCGACCTCTGTGCACCTTCTTGAACCACCGATTGGGGTTCCCGTAGGCCACCTGACTATGGGTAAGCACAGCACGGTCATCAAGACCATAAACCCTTTGCAGAATATGAATCAAGATTCCCACCGACCGATATTGTTGTTCCGTTAATTCGGCATAGTGATATCCCACAAGCTCAATACCGATTGACACCTTGCTGATATCCGTTTGCCCGTCCCACATGCTCAAACCGGCGTGGTCCGCCTCGTACTCTTTCCCCATGATGCGGTAGGTCCGCCCATTTCCGGCTATGACATAGTGGGCATGTCCTCCACAGGTCCGCCATCGACCCCGTACGCTTTTCCCCTTTGAAACCGTGCGCAGAGTACCCTTGAGGCCGGCTTCGGAGGTGTGAACGATAATATATTTGGTGTTTTTCCTTACGGCTTTTTTGAATCCGGGATGAAGTTGCTTGCGCCTGTCTATAATGGATTTTTGAAAGGCGGTTCGATCTTTTGCGGAAAAAGCCTCTGCGGCTTCAAGACCACCTAATAGGATAATACCCAACAACGCCGTGGTTACACAGCACCTGAGGCCACCCATTTTAAGCATGGTCTGCTTGACGTTCATCAAAATGTCCTCACCCTATATCCAAATGCTTGTTTTCGGGAAGGACCATCTTTTACCAGGTCTCCAGCCAAACGATGCTGCTTGTCATATCCACGCGGACATCGCAATCAGTGACCGGCAGCAGCGCTAAAGGTATAAAGAAGGGCCACGATCTGCTGATGGCGCAGACATATAGCAAAGAAAAAAAGGCTTATCAACTCTTTCATGCCAAAAAATACGCTATATGGAACACTTTCTGCGCTGTGCTCGCAGAGATGTGCCGCAGGAAAACTCGCCAAACGCTGGGGTCGGGATGCCCGGTTTGACGAATCAGGCAATGTGTGCAATATTTTTATTAAGCGGTTATCCAAAAAGCTCAAGTTCCAGA
>CAYSGJ010000091.1:0-21345 GCA_964430705.1 uncultured Desulfobacterales bacterium
GGGTATGGGGCCGCAAGGCCGGGCAACTGTCTGAGCCGCTTAGGCCGAGTTGGGGGTGCCGCTGCTCAGCCTTTCCGGAGGGCTTACAAACCATCATAATTTCTCCCATGATGCGCAGTTACCCGTCGACGGCAGTTCTTACGCGGCCTTTGCGGCGAGTTTTGGCCGCCTGGAGGACCGATGCCCATAGGCCGGAAGACGGTGTTACTTGAGCTTTATAGAAAACCGTATAAAATAATTCGCACTTTCCGAAGAAAAAAATCTCTTCATAATGACTACATCACAGGCCGGGGTGAGAGTCAACCATATCGCCCAAATTCACCGCCGGAAAAACGAAGAACGAGTCTGTTTTTTTGATTACAGTCGGCAAACTCGGCAGCCGGTGGATCCGGGATCGCCGAACAAAGTGGTGTTCCGATATCGGGATATTTCCGTACAATCGGCACAATTGACCTGTACGGTCATTTTTGTTATGAACAAGGTCGTGTTTCTCGGCGTGGGAGGGTATCCCCGATGCGAAAAAGAGTCCTATATCACGATAAACCAGGTCCAAGTCTCAGGCCTCAAAAAAACATTAATCCATACAGCCTTCCTTTTACGCTAAATCCTTGTATTGGATGCCTGTTTGGCTGTTCCTATTGTTATGTGCAATGGTCATCCTTCAAACATACGGTTTTTGGTGAAGAAGTTAAAGTGAAGACCTGGCTGCCCCAGGGGCTGAAAAAGGATTTGCGTAAATACGAGGGGTTGCCGCAACACTTGAAACGGGTCCAAATTAACAGCAATTGTGAATACTATGTTCCCCAGGTGATGATTAAAACCAAGCGGGACCTGGGGAAAGATATCATGCAACAGCTTCTGGAAAACTTTCAACATCAATGGGATACGGGAAATCCCTGGATGGTACACATCTTTACGAAGAGCCATTTGGTGGTTAGGCATTTGGGTCTCTTGACGGAAATGAAACAACAGGTTCAGGTGGAATTGACGATTCCAACTCTGGACGAAGGCATGCGAAGGGAGTTTGAGGGGAGTGCTCCGAGCGTGAAACGACGCTTGAAAACCGTTGAACAGCTTTCCCGGGCGGGTATTTTTGTCAGAGTCATGGCCATGCCCCTTTTTAGAAGAGAAGAGGCGGAAAAGATACGACATATAGGATTCGAACATGGCGCAAGAGGTTTTCAGCACCGGGGACCGCATTACTGGGGAGGAGCAAGCATTGTCGGCGGCAAGGCAATAAAGCCGACAGGCCGTCAATACCCTGTGTTTTGGGATCTTCTTGCAAAGGGCGGCGAGCATGTCCTTGAAAAGGGTCGGCCCAAAACTGTGACGATGCTTATGCCAAACCACAAATGGCGGCAATTCGAGAAAAAGGACCTGGCCGTCGAAAACGCAGGCTATTCGGAGCTGAACGATATCGATTGGGGATACATTATATAAAAACCTCCGCCCGGCTATCCTGTCGGCCCTCCGAGCCGGGCTTCGGCGCTTCGTTCGGCGTGTCGGTCTCCGGCGCTACTTTTTGCTGATTTGGATGGCTCGGTAGCAGGCTGCGGATCTGGATGCGGTATTGTCTGAATCAGACATGATCCCGATAGCCTCTACCGGTTCCGGCGCCCGCCCAAAAAGCGTTTTGTAGTCTTGGTACACATTCACTTTCTCGGCGGTCCAGCCCTTAAGAGAAGACAGGTGGTTTCGAAGAACCACGATTTTCGTCCTGCTGCTGTAAGGGCTTTCAAGGGAAGTGCCCACGGGCAACGATGCGCTCCATACGTATTTGATGGTATTCGGCCTGACTTTACCGGGGAAGATCACATAAACGGCGGCGGCGCTGTCTCCGGTGTTTTTGAACCGTTCGTCGCCGCCCTTCGGAAATTCCAGCACTTGCCATTCCCAGTGCAAAAAGGGATATTCGGTGAGATCATATTGGAATTCCTTGGCTATGGGCACGGCCGAATTCACTGCATTTGCTTGAAGGTAACATTGTTCGTCGACTTTAACGGTATATATCCGTTTTGCCTTGCTTTCCTGAAACCACGGGAACCTCCAGCCATCGGGAAACGTGTTCGCCTTGTATTGACAGAAATCTTCCACCTGTTTGATGTCCGCCGAGGCAGCCCCGACAGGAACAGCAGGAACGAAGACTGAAGAAATCAGCAGAAAAAACCACACGACGGCGCATCCGTTTTCAGACGATCCAGCCGCTCTGTGACAACGCATGAAGACCAGTACAACGATACAAAATAATGGATGCACGGTTATTTCCCTCAACGGGTCAATATCCTTGGCGGCGGATATCTTCAAGGGTTGGTATGCCGGCCCGCCCCCCAAGCTTTCGGCTTACCATGGCCGCGGCCCACGCCCCGAAATCAAGGGTTTTCTCGATGTGCCATCCCTTGATCATGCCATAGGTGATTCCGGCATGGAAAGCGTCTCCACAGCCGGTTGTGTCTACGGCTTCTACGGGGTATGCCGGTCTTTCGATAAGGACGCCTTCTGCAAGGGCGACATACCCTTTGGCGCCCAGGGTAACGCCCACAATCTTGGGCCCCAGCTCTGCGAGTCTCCGACAGGCGTCAAGGGGCCTGTTGTCTCCGACCAGAGACATCGCAAAGGTTTCGGACACCACGAAACAGTCACTGACTCCGGCGAGATCAAGCATTCCCTCTCGGAGGGTGCCGGCGTCTACCACGACTTGACCTCCCGTGTTTTTGATGGCTCGGGATGCGGCCAGCGCGGCTTCCGGATAGAGGCCGTCCACGTGGAGCACCTTTGCTGTTCGGATGGTTTTCAAGTCGAGTTCTTCCGGTTTCAGAGGCGCTCCCGTGGGTCTTCGCCAAAAGATTGTCCTTCGTGACACGGCGGGTTCCGCCACGATAAAGGCGAATTGCGAATCGCAGCCGTTTCTTATTTTGAGCCCTTTCGTGTCTATTCCTTCTCTTTGCAGCGAGGCCTTGATTATTTCCCCGAATGGGTCGTCTCCCACGACTCCGGAAAAAGCGCAAGACACCCCCCATCTGGCAAGGGCAACGAGGGCGGTGGCCGAGGGACCGCCGCCCTCCATGACCAGATCGAAAAACTCGCACTTGCTGTCTGGTGAAGGATAGGTCTGAATTTTCCCAAGATAGTCCAGCGGACACTGGCCCAAACCGACAACCTCAACACAATCCATATCGTTTTTCTTTTTCAAGGCCATGTTTTTCAACCTGCCTTACGGTCGACCCGGTCTTGGGCTGTGCCGAGTCTCCATAGCTTGAATATTGGTGACTCAGGGCCGGAGTTGTTGCAATTTCAATATGTTCTATATTTTTGAAAGTCAAGAAAAACCATGACTCGGCAGGCCGTGTGTCCGGTGGCGAGCTTTACTTTTCCTTTGGCAAGTGATAAAAGACGAGCCCAAATGGTTGGTGAACCACCGGGCTTATGGTGCGGTTTCATCTCCCAGGCCGGAATTGAGCGGTTTTTGTCGGAAGGATTTGTTGGGGGCGGCTTTCAGGTCCCAAGCTCCCAGGGTATTTATTGGTCGTTACCGGATGCCGGGGGAGGATAGGTTGAACGCGTGAAAGGTTTCCAAAGGAAGTATTTGCGAGGGTTGGCCCACGGAATGAAGCCTGTGGTATTGATCGGGCGACAGGGGATCACAGACGGGGTGGTTCAGTCGGTGGACCACGCTCTTCAACAGCATGAACTCATCAAGCTGAAGTTCATCGATTTTAAAGAAAAGGATCAAAAGACGGCTATGGCGGCGGTTGTTGAGAACAAGACCGATTGTGAGATGGTAGGGATGATCGGTCACACGGGCATTTTTTTTCGTGCCCATCACGACCCCGAAAAGCGCAAGATTGTTCTGCCGAAAGATAAGGAATAGACGCCGTCCAGGGTAAAAGGGGGTTGGGTCGAACTTTGAACAACACCGATATCATGGAAACAACGCTTAAGGTCCGATCGTACGAATGCGACAGTTTCGGACATGTGAATAATGCCGTGTATCTGAACTATCTTGAATATGGCCGGATGACGGTTTTGGAAAAAGCCGGCTTTACCTTGGCAAGGCTCAAAGCGCTGGGGGCATGCATTGTCGTTCGGCGTATTGAGATCGATTACAAGGCCCCGGCACGAGAAGGGGAGTCACTGGTGATTCGAACACATTTGGAGAAACACCACAAAATGAAAGGGGTTTTTTATCAAGAGATTTTCAGTGTTTCCAAAGAAGCTCTTATTACCAGGGCTTATGTGACCTGGGTCTTTACGGATCTTGACGGGAGGCTGATAGCCATACCCCGGTTTTTCAAAGACGCCCTCGGGTTTTAGTTCCCGAACAGTCTGATCGGCTTATCCGGCTGTTGGATCATGTGATTTCAAAGGATGACGTTGAAATAAAGGCCGCCCTCGTGGACCAATCGGAAAAGTACCCGCACTCATTGCGGGCTGTGCTCGAGCAAAACAGGCACGAAAACATCCTCGATTCCAATATGTTTTCCGCCTACATCCCCAGCGACCTTCCTGTGCCCAGAATTGACGATCCACGCAAAACCCAGGTATCCGGCAATGGCGCCCCGCGGCATCCCGGCTATGTTCGGTCTTCCCAGATCAACCAGGTGTTTACCTACATTGGTTTTATCAAGAGGACCGACAACAGGGCTTTCAGGCAGTACCTTCCTGTGCTTTTCCATGCACTGAAAGAATTCCTGAAAGTCTTTGAAGACATTGTTTATTCTCTGGATATAGCGATACCCCGGGAGATCTATGTTGAACAGAAGGATGGATTTGAGAACTTTCTGGCTTCCTACAGCTCGCAGACGCGCAACAGGATTGCATGGATTGAAGACATTTGGAAACACCAAAAGCTTTATCTTGAAAACATGGACATGCTGGTGGACACGCTGGAGCTGAGAGGACGGATTTTTGACTGCAAACAAGATCCCCTTTACGGGATGATTGTGGATTTTTGCAACGATGTGATGGGCAGCGGTGATTCCGATCGTCCAAGCAAGACCGATTTCCGTTTCGTGGCCAACTGTTGCGCAAAGGCTGTGCGAGATAATGCCTCCAAGACCATTTGGTCCGGCGATTTGCACATTGTCAAGATATTGGAAAACCTATATGCCGAACAATCGGAGCTGAAAAAGTACCTGCCGGAGATGTTATTGCGGGCGGGCTACGGGCCCCGTTGTTACACCCAATTGTTTCCCTAGCCTGAACGTGAAATAAACATTTTCATAACCGTTTAGTGCTTTGAAATGTTTTGGAGAAAAACCTTCTATTTGTTGTTTGTTGTGCATATAACGCATGTCTGTTTCCGCTTTAGAATACCACCGAAAAACGTGTTACGATAGGCGCGCCATGGGAGGCCGTGGCCTGGATTGGGCCAACCAGCCCGATGTTTTTAAACGCTATCCAGGGCTGGACACCGTTTCTTTGCCTGTGCCTGAAGGACAGCCCCGATACCATCTGGGTGCTTTGCTGCGGTCCCGTCCGAGATCCGACCACACCGAAGAGATAACCTTGGCCCGGCTTTCTGAGATCATCCAGTTGACCCACAGCGTGACCGCCAAGGCCCGACATGGAAGCACGGATTTTTATTATCGCAACGTGGCGTCGGCCGGCGCCCTATATCCGTTCGAACTCTATGTCGGCGTGCAAGGCGTGACGGGTATTAGAGACGGGCTATATCACCATACGCTGGGTCTGGGGGGATTAACTCCCTTGCGGTTGGGAAGCATCATGCCGTCGCTGATGGATTTCCTTCAGGAGGGGGATGCAGGTCTTGCGTTGCCGACCTTTTTCCTAACGTCCATTTTTTTCAGGAGTTCATGGAAATATGGGGAGCGGGCTTATCGTTATATCCTTTTGGATACGGGACATCTTGCGGAGAACTTGTTTTTGGCCGTTAAGGCCCATGGATTGGCGTTGCAGTTCCATTACGATTTCAGAGACGAATCGGCAAACAGATTTCTGGCGGTTGATTTATGCCGGGAAGGATGCCTGGCTGTAGCTTGTGTAAACAGGACGGGAGGCGGCCCGGTGCATGAAACGACGAGACCCGAAAAGACGGCCGTCAACCTGGCGGATGCCAGCCAAGTGTCTGTTTCCGAGACACACGGTGGGCTGATCAGGCGGATCCATGACGCATCGTCCGCCTTGGCGGCAAGGCCTTCTGAGTATTCAGAAATGCATGGGCATCTGGGACTGGTTTTGGACAGGTCCCGGGACATATCGGCGTCGCCGGGATGGTCCGGGACAATGGGCTATCCCGACGCCGTTTTCAGCAGACGTTCCAGGAGGAATTTTGTGCCCTCACCGGTTTCCGCCGCCGATTTTGGTAGATTGTTGAAGCTGGTGTGTGCTCCCTGTGACGACGTGGACGGCGGCCGGTTGCCGGATGCAGATGCCGTGTCCGTGGGTTTTTTGGCTGGACGCGTGGAAGGGGTGAAACCCGGTTTCTTTCTTTTAGCCCGAAAAGCCGAGGCCATGTTTCCTGTGTCCCAAGGATTTCTGATGGATCGAATGGCACACATCTGTCTTGGTCAAGCCTGGCTTGCCCACAGTGCCGTTCATTTTGTCTTTTTGAGCAATCTTGAGCGCCTTGAGGCGGTTTGGGGCGCCAGGGGTTATCGGTATGCCGGGCTCACGGCCGGACGCCTGGGCCAACGGATCTATATCGGGGCGACAGCCTTGGGCTTGGGGTGTTGCGGTATCGGGGCGTTTTATGATACGGAAGCGGCCAGGCTTCTTGGGGTTAATGACGCCACCCACATGTTGTATCTTGTGGCCGTGGGGCCTGTGAAGCGATCACATGGATCGGGTTGATGGCGTTTTGTAACCGTTTGGCGCTTTGAAACACGCAGGTTGTGTTTGTTCGGGATTTTCAAGAAGCTGAAGTCTTACGGCATCTCTTGTTTCATTTGTTCCGTTGCCCTCTCAGCGCATTCGGGGCAATAGGTAGAGGACGAAGACAAACCGGCCTTCATCCACAGGTACTTTTCCACAGACATCCATTCGCCGGTTCCCGGTTCCCGGTTGGAATCATCTCGAATCTTTTTGCAGACGCAGCACACCGGCAATATGGTCTCATAAGCCTTGAGCTTTCGGCGTAATGCCAGTTTTTCAAGACAACGAGAAACCCTGAAGTGCATTTCGTCCGGTTCACAAGGTTTGAGCACGTAGTCATCCGCATCCAGCCTGAGCGCTTCGATTGCCGAAGCCATATCTCCATAGCCGGTGAGAACCATGACCATTGTCTCGGCATTGATCTGCTTGGCCTTTTTCAGCACATCAATGCCATCCAGTGGTTCCATCACCAAATCCGTGATCACCAGGTCAAAAGAGGCGGTATCCAACAGTTCAATAGCCGTTGCAGCGCTTGCGGCCGTGGTGACTTCAAACCCTTCATGCTCAAGGTCCTTGCCGACTCCGGTGACAATATGTGGATCATCATCAACCAAGAGTATTCTGTCTTTTCTCATTGTTGCCTCCTCAGGAGTGCTTGCTTGCACCCGCCGGATGGTCATGTTTTCACGGAAAGGCGCCGTCTAGGCCCGTCGGCAGTGTTGTTTTGAAAACAGCCCCGCCATGTTGTGCATTGTTGACTACGATGGTTCCTCCGTGATCTTCGATAATGCCGTGACAAATCGAAAGGCCGATCCCCATTCCCATGGACTTCTTTTTTGTATAAAAAGGGTCAAAAATATGGTTTAAATCTTCGTCGGTCACGCCCGGCCCCGTATCGATTACCTTGATGATGACCCGCCCCTTTTTCAAGCTTGAACAAATGGTTATTTCCCTGGCCCCGGACCCTCCCTCTTTGGCGACAGCCCTTTTGGATACGCCGGTGATGGCTTCAACGGCGTTGTTGATTAGATTCATGAAGACCTGTCCCAACTGTTGAGGCGAGGCAATGATGTCGGGGACCCTTGGCGACAGCCGAAGGTTCACCTGGATCTTATTCTGTTTCAGGTGACCTCGAGCCAACGTGACCGTGTCTTCTATGATCCGGTTCACGTTGACAGGCTGCTTTTTCTCTTTTCCCGGGCGGTTCAAATCAAGGAGTTTTTTGACCGTGGCTCCGATATTGTCAAAAGCACTTTTGACCAAGTTGATGTCGTTCGTCAGTGATTTGTTGCCTTGATAGGTCTTTCTCATGACGTTTAACAAGGCTGTGACTCCCTGCAGGGGCGAGTTGATCTCGTGTGCGATGGAAGCGGCAAGCTGCCCGGTGGCGGCCAATCTTTCAGACCGGATCAACTGGTCCTGCAACAGCCTTGCATGGGTAATATCCCTGGAAACGCCCAAAATACAATCTTCGCCTATATAGGAGATCTTTCTGCAATTGGCTTCAAAAGGGATCCGATTTCCGTCTTTTGATGAAACATCTATCTCAAAAGAAACGTGGTTTGCATCTTTGATTCTATCGATTGTCTCCATGGCGAAAGGAATCTGTTCTTTGACCACGATATCCTTGAAAGTACACTTCAGGAGTTCTTCTCTTGAGTACCCGGTTTTTTGGCGAATCATGTCATTGACTTCCAGGAAGCGTCCATCCAGGCTGAGGATAAAGACCCCGTCCATCACGTTTTCAAAAAGCTCTTTATACCGCCCCATCTCCTGGGCGTGTTTAAGTTCGGTTATGTCCTGTATGAGACCATCATAGGACAAAAGCCTTCCATTGGCGTCATGGTTGGGGACAGGGGTTTTTCTTACCCAACGTATGGCGCCGTCTTTTCGGACGATCCGGTGTTCCAAGGGTTCAGACGTATTGCCCGAGATGATATCCGTCGCATGGCTCCGGACTGTTTGGCGATCCTCGTCATGCACCATATCGAACCACAAATAGGGATTGCCGGCGAAATCCTCCGGCGTATATCCCGTGACGGCAATACAGCCTGGTCGATGAATGGTTTCAATGGGGCGTTCATCCCGGATATGCACCGTGTAAATGTAATCTGTAACGGCGTCCGTTATGCGTCGATATCTGTCTTCACTCTTTCTGAGAAGCTCCTGGTGTTCCCGCAACGCCTCTTGTGCAAGCCTGGCCTCAGCCACTTGTCGTTCCAATGCGCGGACTTGACGCTGTAATGCGCTGTAAGCCGGTTTTTCTGTCATCCGTAAACTCCTGAAGAATGGTGCGCCCAAGTTTTTCTTTTTATTTGCGCTGCGTTACCGTAAAAGCCACCGTGACCCTGGCCTTGGACCCGGCTGCTAGCTTGAGCGACGGAGGATCGAGTACCAGGTTGGCCGTGAGCGTTTCGGATTCCCTGATGTCTTGCAACGAGACCGGTTCGGTATAGATGGTCGAAACCGTATCCAGAACCCGGCTTCCACCGGTAACCTGCACTTTTGCAGGATGGACGATTGCCTCCGCAAGCACCAGGTTCTCGGGCAATCTGCCGGTCCAACGAACCTGAACGGGCAATTCCTTTTTTGACGGCATATCCAGCGTGATTGAAACCGTAGGCCGCTCAATTTTTTTTAAGTGCACGCCAGGGGGAAGTGAAATGTTGTCAGGCGTAATGACAAGGGTGTTCTCGCCGATCTGTGTTCCCGCCAGGTTCAATCGGACCTGGACCTGTCCGGGTTGAACGGATCGAATCAGTGCACCCGATCCACTAAGATGAAGGCTGGCCGTATTCTGGGATGTGGCCAGAATCTCCATGGCCGGATTACGATTCATGTATTCTATCGGGACGTCAAGAGTTATCAAGGATTCCAATCCCCTTGAAAAGCTGAACCAGACACCGGTTACAAAGAGAACGGAAACAACGGCTGCAATACCAAGTCGGTAACCCTCTTGCTCCTTTTTCCTGTTAAAAGCCGCCTTGGGGCCTTGGCTGTCCCACAGCCGTTTTTCCAATTCTTCTTGCCTCCGCACAATGTGTAAGCGGGAATCCTGGGCCCAGTGGACGCTCCCGTTTTCTTCCGACACGACAATGACGATGGCATCCGATTTTTCAGCCAGTCCCAGCGCTGCCCTGTGACGTGTTCCCTGGTGGGAGGGCATATCCTTGCGTACAGATAAAGGCAGTATGACGCCTACTTTCTCAATCCGATCCCCGTTGACGATGGCCGCACCGTCATGGACCGGGTTGTCATGCCAGAAGATGCTGAGCAACATCTCTTTTGAAAGCAAACCATGCCATGGTATGCCGCCTTGTACGATGTCTTTCAGGTCTTCTTTTCCGGGAAGTACCATCAACGCTCCGGTGCGGCTTCGACTGAGTTCAAACACGCTTTCGGCTATAATATCGGGAGGCGTCGGGGTATCCTTGTGAGGCAACCCCCAAAGGACGGCCCTTAGCTTTTTGGCCTGCAGTACAGAATGAATCTCGTCTCTAAAGACAATGATGATGATAATGGCTGCTGCGGCAATGATGCCTTGGGCCACCCAGTTGGTAATGATCAATCCTACGTGGACGGCCACGCGCTGAAAAAACCAGAGCAGCGCGATGCCGATGAGTACCTTAAACGCATTTGTTCCTCTGAATAGAACGTAGAGGCGAAAAACAATATAGCTGTTCAGGGCAATATCCAGAAGGTCCTGCCACCGGATTCCCGCCGGGGAGAACAAGAGATCATTCATCATCGTTAATCCGTGATACTGAACCGCAATACATTGAAAATGTGACCTTTCTCATCTACAATTTCTACCCGCCAAGGACCTTTGTCCGTTTCACGAAGATGGATACTGCTGAAGGTTGCCCAACGGGGTGGTTGCAGAGATAGTTTGATTCGGGTACTCAGTTTGTCTTTGAAATACCAGTTGTGATACACAACGGCTTCTTCCGGGACCGGGTCAAACAGGGTAAAGCAGGTGATGTCTTCGAGTGATGTCGAAAAAACAATTGCCGGATTCACCGGGGCATAGTTTTCGATTTTTTCACACATAACCGCCTTGACTAAAGTCAGGCCCTGCGCAGGGGCGGTTTGCGACGGCGGTTTGTCTTGGGAAAACGCCGTCGTCGTGAAAAAGAGCATATTCCAGGAAAGGGCAATCACAAGACAAACGCTATATGTGCCTGTTGTCATCATGGATACGTTTCACTCCTTCTAACTCGGGTCGCCAATCCCTGAAAACGTGCCGTTGTTTCATCTTTGCTGTGAGGAAACGTGCATGCCGTCAATGGACGATGTCGAATGGAAGGGTCTGCAGCAGTTTTCCTCCGGGGCCAAGGATGTCCACATGCCACGCCCCGATTTCGTGGGGCTGAATCATTTTTGAACTGTAGGTCCGGAAATTGACGGAGCGGACGTCCAGGGCCACGCGGGCCCTTTCGATGTCGCCAAAATACCACACATGGGTAATCCGGATGTTTTCCCGGGCGCCGAAGATTCGTGAAAAGCAGTATAATCTGCCCACGTCGGAAGGGAAAACGTCATTCGAATCGACACATGTGCGGTCCACCACATCCAGGCAAATAGCGGCGTCCTTGACGGTCAGGGGGATAATTTCTTCACTGTATACGGGGCCGGTCAGAAAAAAAAAGCCCAATAGCAATGTGAAGCCATAACAAAGGAACAGGTATGATCTTTTCATGACATCCTCCTTGTGTTTTTTCCCCAACGGGAAGTGGTAAGCCATGGTACAAATAAAACGATGTGGAGAAGCGGTTGCAAGAGACCGTCTTGAGAACTTGTATAGTGCTCTTTTCCTGTCGGGGCAAGGACAAATTGGGCCGGATCCGGAAGAATGGGCGCTGAAAACCCTCACAATACGATAAGAGGCGTTTATGTGCTTTTGTAAAAATCACAGGCTTGCGGCCTATTGCCGGCTTACGTGGTTTGAAAAGGATCTCGGGGATGCTGCGCGTATCCCTGCGGTTTCGGACGCAGACAACATCCTTTGCTTCAACGCGCCGGTGTGCTATGTTGCCGAATATTTGCAGGAAGGAGGGCCTTGGGTTATGGCCGATATCTATCATGCTCTCGGGCTTAATATGCACCAACCCCTTGGCAATCTTATCGCTTTGCACAACTCCCCGGAGCAATGGGAGGCCAAGCAGATCCTGTGGTGCTATGATCGACCTGTTCGCATGTTGGAAGGATATGAGGACGTCGCTCGGCTGCACATCGGCTTTTCGGGAACCCTCCTGAAGCAGTTTGAGGACCCCGCCATTCGTGAGACTTTCCACGACGTGGTCGATATAGACGGTTTCCTCGGCCGTTACAGACAGTCCAATATCGAGTTTGTGGGAACCGGGCTGTATCATCCGGTCTACCCGTTGATACCTTCTGCCGACTGGGACGCCCAAACACGATGGTGGATCGGACTGGGACGCCATCTGTTGGGCCGGGATGCCTTCCAGGGTTTTTGGCCTCCCGAGATGGGTTTTTGCATGGAAATGATCCCCATGCTCAAACGCCATGGCTACAAATACGTGATTGTGGATTGCTGGTACATCAAGCCGAAACGCGAGATGCGCTGGGAGGAATTGCGTTACAGACCGTATGTTGCCCGTTACGACGACGAGGAGATCATTGTGGTCCCACGGGATCGTGAGCTGTCGGATGCCCAGGAATCAGGCCTTGATCCCGGATGGTTCCAGCATGAACTGTATGAAAGGACCAAGTTCTGTGATTTTCCGGCCCTGGTTACCACGTGGACGGATGGAGAAAACGGGGGATGGTTCCGGACGTCTCAAGTGGAAAGTGGTTTTTGGGGATGTTTTTATCACGTGATTTTGAATAGGTACCGAGAAGGCACCCTTGGTTTTACCCCCGTTCACATTACGGAATATCTGGACAGGTTTCCTCCCGAAGAAGACGTAGAGGTGCATCGCGGCGCCTGGAACACAGGACGGCACTGGGGGGGCGATTTCGCCCAATGGACCGGCTCTCTTTTGCAGAAGAAAGGCTGGGATGAGGTTGCCAACGCCAGCGCCTACTACCAAAAGGCAAAAAAAGCGTTTGAAGACCGGCAACACTTTTCAAGCCGGGCAGAAGAAATCCGGCAGATGATCGTCAGTGCTTATGATTACTTGCTGGCCGCCGAGACAAGCTGTAACTTTTACTGGGGAAGCCGGTGGGTGCACCGGTCCTTTGATGCTTTGGAGCAGGTCTATTGGCTTCTGGATTCGGCCATGGCCCTTCTGCCCGAAAAGGATCAGGGTCTTTAAAAAAGGGGCTGCCGGGGGCCACGGACAATTGTAGATAAAGCCAAGGCCTGCCGGCCTTTGAGCCATTATTTTTCGTTTGTGAGAAAACACTATGAAGCGCCGGTCTTTTTTAAGAACCGTTCAACCGTTCGACGTGCTATCGGAAGACGACCTGGAAAGGGTGTCGGCAGGGCTCGAAGAGGTATCCTTTCCCGCCGGCATGCTTATATTGGATCAGGGCCGGACATCGATTGATGCCTTGCACGTGATTCGTTCCGGCAGCGTACGACTTTTCCTGAAAGACTCGGAAGATCATGAAGTTCTGGACGATTACAGGGGGCCGGGCGATTTTTTTGGGGCCCTGGGCATTATCATGGAATCAAAGGCCAATCTGTGCGTTGAAGCGGCCCAGGATACTGCCTGTTTGCTGGTATCCCGGGAGGACTTCTGGACTCTTATGGAGACATATCCTGCTTTTTCCCTTTTCTATCTGAAAAGTTTCTGCCAAAGGTATATTCACTCGGCGCATTTTACGCTGAAAAAGAAGAAGGAAAGGGTTGCCGAAGACGGCGGCCTGTATCTGTTCAGCCAGCGTGTCGGGGGGGTAACCAAGCAGGCTTTGAAAACCTGTCTTCCCACAGATTCTGTTCAACAAGCGGCTCAAAAGATGGTTCAGAACCGAATCGGGTCTCTTTTGGTCAAAGATGCCAAGGGGGCCGTGGAGGGAATTATCACGGACAAGGACCTCAGGAGCAAACTGATTGCCCGGGGGCGGGACTGCAGTGAACCGGTCCGCTCCATTATGTCGTCGCCCGTGAAGACGGCGCCCTCGGAGGCGTTATGTTTCGACGCCCTGTTTTCCATGTTGAAGAACCGCATCCACCATCTGGGCGTTGAACGAGACGGAAATATTGTGGGGATGATCACGGCGCATGATCTTATGATGCTGCAGGGAGATTCGCCGATTTTCCTGTTTCAGGAGATTGCCGCCCAGGTTTCCATTGAAGGCCTCTACGAGATCTACCGGAAGATCCCTCCGGTGGTGAAGCGGCTTATTGACGAAGGCGCCAAGGCGAGCAATATTAATCGGGTTATTACCGTCTTAAACGACCATATTCTGGAACGGATTCTCACCCTGTTGATCAAGGATCTGGGTCCGCCTCCCGTGCCTTTTTGTTGGATGGTCATGGGCAGCGAAGGCAGG
This sequence comes from uncultured Desulfobacterales bacterium, assembly GCA_964430705.1. Lineage (GTDB taxonomy): Bacteria > Desulfobacterota > Desulfobacteria > Desulfobacterales. The sequence goes on from CAYSGJ010000091.1 coordinate 14,293, forward strand.
AAAGAGCAGACGTTCAAGACAGACCAAGACAATGCCTTGGTGTATGAAGATATTCAAGACGACGAGGCACAAGAACGGGCTCGCGGGTATTTCTTAAAGTTCGCAGAGCAGGCCGTCAACCACCTCGCGGCTTGCGGGTATCCGTTGTGTCCGGGAAATATCATGGCATCAAATCCTGCGTGGAACCAGCCTCTTTCGGCCTGGAAGGAATGCTTTGATCGGTGGATTTTTTCTCCGGACCCCCTTGAAATATTGCATTCAACCATTTTTTTTGATTTTCGGCCGGCCTTTGGAAAATCGGATCTGGCCCATAGCCTTCGGGAGCATTTGCTTGGCCGGACTGTCCGCGAGAAAGTATTTATCCACCACCTTGCTCGAGATTGCGAGAACAAGAAACTCCCTCTTTCCATGTTCAAGAATTTCGTTGTCGAAAAGAGCGGCCCTCACAAGGGGAGCGTCGACTTAAAGACGAAAGGATTGACGCCCTTTGTTGATTTTGCGCGATTGATGTGTCTTGATCAAGGCTTGGCGGAAACCAATACGCTGGAGAGAATTCAGGCGTTGTGCGCACAGAAGGCCTTGTCAGAAGGATTTGCCTTGAGAATCAGGCAAGCCTATGAGTATCAGATGCAATTGCGTCTTGTGAACCAGCTTGACCTGATCGAAAAAGGCAAGGCGCCGGAAAACCATGTGGATCCTTCCGGACTGTCGGAGCTGGAAAAGATCAGCCTGAAGAAGGCCTTTCTGGTCATTGAAGAGATCCGGTCCTTTATGTCCAACTTCTTTCATCTGAATCTGGGTTGATATATGTCGCGAGAAACGGACAACGAGATTGCTCGACTTATTGCGGAAGGAAAGACCAAAAAAGAAATAGCCCGCATCCTATCCCGGAGCATGGAACCGGACGCGTATGAGCGGTTTCTGCGCAATCATGCGGAACGCTCTAAAAAGGAGAAGTACAACGGGCTCAACTGGTTGCTTGTGGTCATGCTGGCTGCGGTGACCTTCTACAAGCTTGGCGAGATCCTTGGTCCCATGTTTGATCACGGCGTTCACAATGTTCTCATTGCCGCATGGGGCCTGCTGGTGCCCGCAGTGAACCTTGGCATACTCTGGTATGTCTACCGATACCATCGTTTAGGATATCTGTTTCTTTTTGTCTTGGCCGTTCTGTCTCTTCTGCGCCCTGAAAACCAAAATCTCATGGGACTTGTTCAGACGGTTCCGCTGGTTGTCCTGTCAGGTTTTTTGTATCTCAAACTGTTTCCAAAAGGCGGAAAGGATTTTTGATCAAATGCACAAGGAACCGGTTAACGGTCCTGTGCTTCTTGTCTTACCAGTTCGAGGAGCTTTTCATAGGCTTTTTTGTCGTGGTCTTTGAGAAGCAGCAGGGCCAACCCAAAACATGCCCGCTCCACGTCCTTGATGGAAGCGGCCTCATTCACGTTGGCGACAACGACCCGCATCATGATCTTAAGGCGATCCAGCAATTCTTCGCTCAGCCGAATCGCCTTGGCTTCCTCTTGAAACTTGGCGCCCGGCCAGTCCAGTTGTTTTTGTGATTCCTCATCCTGTTTCTTATGGCGTTGCTGCTCGAGAAGTTTTTCAGTGCGTTTTTTAAGCAAGTCAATAGGTTCTTGTTTGTCGGTCATGGCGTTTCTCCTTCTCGCACAACAGGCACGGCAAAGCCGGGGGACACAACACAAGAAACCGGATATACATTCGGCCTTTTGCACTTATCACCCCCGTGTTCATAAGTCGACTCCTTAGAATCCCTTGAATATGCCGGGATCCACTTTGGATATATCTTGAAGGGTTTGAAATACTTCTTTTTTGTTGCGAGGCCGCTTTATCATGATTCTCACGTCGTCCATTACAAAGGTGAGATAGAACCCGAAGTTGATTTTCCTGATGTCCTGAAAATGCCTTTCCAGAACACCTCTTTTATCCGGGAAGCAAAAGCGGGCTGTGCGGGTGTCAAAATCCAGGATTATTGACTCCGCGAATCGCTTCCCATAGACGGCGCCCAAAAGATACATGGACAAGACAAGGCCGATTCCAAACACCAAGGCATCCTCTGCGTTTGCTCCCGACGCGAAGATGCGCAGGAAAACCACCGCCAGTAAAATGCCTGCTGATATGAGATGGAAATATCTGAAAAAAAATTGCTCCTCCTTGGGCATGAATAACATATAGGTTCCTTTATTGAGGGCTTGAGACATATACAGGTATCCACCTTTGCTGTTAAAGTTGGGTTCAGGACTGTTGTTGAATACCACAGATATTTCAGATTTGCCATGGATTCATATGGGTTTATATGGATGCATGGATTGCGGCGTCGGCGTTTCAATACGAAGGATATTTGTTGTGGGGCAAAAAAAACGGGAAGGCCCTTGATCAGGCCTTCCCGCTTTGAATAAACGCTTCTATGGGTCCTTTTTTTGACTAGTGGGCCGCCGCCTCTCCCGTTCCGCGGGGATAGCGGATGCTTTCCACCATATCCTGGACGTCTTGCGGGGGTTCCGGGGTGAATTGGGAGATTGAATAAGTGAGCACCAGATTGATGGTCATGCCGACAGCGCCAATGCCCTCTGCACTGATTCCCAAGAACCACGGTTTTACACCCATGAAATTGACTTGGATGATGTAAAACGCGGTAAAAAGGATGCCGCAGGCCATTCCCACGATACAACCTTCTTTGGTGGTTCTCTTGCTGAAAATGCCCAGCAGGATAATGGGAAAAAAACTAGAGGCGGCCAACCCAAAGGCGAAGGCCACCACCTGGGCGACGAATCCCGGCGGATGGATGCCGAAATAGCCTGCAATGATTACCGCCACACCGATCATGATCCGCCCGAGAAGCATCCGTTGTTTCTCCGTGGCCTGGGGGTTGATGAGCCGAAAATAAAGGTCATGCGATATGGATGAAGAGATCACCAAGAGCAAGCCCGATGCGGTGGACAGGGCCGCCGCAAGACCCCCGGCGGCAACCAGGGCCACAACCCAATTCGGCAGATTTGCAATTTCAGGGTTTGCCAACACCATGATGTCCCGGTCTACGTAAAGCTCATTGTCATTGACCGTGGGCTTGTTCGTCACAAGCTGTTGTCCCCATGATCCTGTCTCGCCTTCGAAACCGGGCTTGCCTTCAAAAGGCGCGCCGGCCCGGTATTGGATCACGCCGTCGTTGTTTTTGTCCAGCCATGCCACAAGGCCGGTGTTTTCCCAGTTCTTGAACCAGGACGGCGCCGCCTGGTATGGCTTATCATTGAGGGTATCGATCATATTATATCGGGCAAAACTGGCCACAGAGGGGGCCGTGGTATAGAGAATCGCGATGAACAACAGGGCAAAGCCGGCGCTGATTCGGGCGGCTTTTACACTCGGTACGGTGTAGAACCGGATGATCACGTGGGGAAGACCGGCTGTCCCGACCATTAGCGCCAAGGTGATACAGAATACATCGATCATCGATTTGTTGCCCGCGCCAAAGGCCGAGGTATAAGCGGCGAAACCCAAATCCGTGTTCAACTTATCCAATACGTCCAGCAGATAAACTCCGGCATGGGTTCCTTCGGTGATCATGCTTCCAAAGCCGATTTGCGGGACGATATGGCCGGTGACCTTGGTGGAAATGGCCACCGCAGGTATCAGGTAGGCCAATATGAGCACGCAGTATTGGGCCACCTGGGTCCAGGTGATGCCTTTCATGCCGCCCAAAACGGCATACAGGAAGACAATGGCCATACCGATCATCACGCCCGTATTCACATCTACTTGCAGGAACCGACTGAAGACGATCCCCACACCGCGCATCTGCCCGGCCACATAGGTAAACGACACGAAGATGGCGCAAAACAGCGCCACGGTCCTTGCTGTTTTGGAGTAGTAGCGGTCCCCCACGAAGTCCGGAACGGTATATTTTCCGAATTTCCTGAGATAAGGGGCCAGTAACAGGGCAAGCAACACATAGCCCCCGGTCCAGCCCATGAGGTAAATGCAACCCGTGTATCCCATAAACGAAATGAGGCCTGCCATGGAGATAAATGATGCGGCACTCATCCAGTCCGCGGCAGTGGCCATGCCGTTTGCCAGGGCCGGAACGCTGGCGCCGGCCACGTAAAACCCTTTGACGTCTTTCACCCGTGAGGCCACTGCAATAGCAATATAGATTCCAAAGGTGATGCCAACCATGACGTACGTCCATGCTAATATAGACAATGTTTTATCCTCCTTTCCTAAACCCTTCCTTGGCTGCCCACACCGGCGAAACAGGTGTGGGATAGACGATTACTCGTGAACATCATATTCTTTGTCGAGCTTTCTCATGAATACGACATAGACAAAGATGAGCACCACAAAGACATAAATGGAACCCTGCTGGGCAAACCAGAAGCCAAGCGGAAAGCCCCCGATGGAGATCGCGTTCAGCGGTTTGACCAGCAGAATTCCGAACACATAGGAAACCAGGGCCCAGATGCTCAGGAGCACGACCATGACACCCAAGTTCTTTTTCCAGTATTCAGCCATCTTTTGTTGATCCATCAATTTTCCTCCTTTCACCATTTCTTAATTTCTTATGCCAAACAGGGAGAAACCGTCTGCGTTAAGATGTCTAACCGCAAAGTCCGTACCAGCTCCGGCAGTGGATGCGAATCGATTCCGGATATGTAACAAACACCTGTATTTGCGTGAAAAAATTAAAAACCGTGCGAAGCGTTTGATGCCCAAGGCTTTGTGCCCGGACCGGGACCGGGGTGATTGTACCCGACCGGCGGGGTGGTTTTCCCCGGTCGGCGTTTCGGCTCAGGCGTGGTTTTGCCTCAAGCCGACGGGTTAAGAAAAACGTGGTCCATGGCTTGAGGCGAAGTGCCGCCTGCTGTTGAATTAAAGCGCCATGCCATGGTGAGTCTTGACATACCATGCAAGATTTAGTCTATGTAGGGCGATGCGGATCTGCCAAGCGGTCATTTTTCTGAAAATTTTGTGGAAGCCGGGAGAGGGGTTGTTCATGTTTGACATCGCATCCAAAGAAACCTACGAGGATGGGCAGATTATTTTGGAAGAGGGTAGCACGGGCAACTGGATCTATGTGGTTCTTTCAGGTCATGTGGAGATTTCCAAAATCATCGGGGGGAAAAAAGTTGTTCTCCAAATGCTTGAACAACAAGAGGTCTTCGGCGAAATGGTTTTTTTGGGGGATACCCGCCGAACCGCGTCGGCCCGGGCCGTGGGAAAGACCACGGTCGGGGTGGTTGAACATGAGTTTTTGACCGAAGAACTCAACAAACTGGCTCCCAAGTTTCGTTTTATCCTCTTGGGCATCGTGAAAAAACTCAAGCGGACCACCAACATTGCTTGTAAGTTGTTGGCTGAGAAATGAATCGTCGGGATCCGCCGCCGACTTTGCTGTCGCAGGGGCGGTCAAGGCGATGTTTGCAACCGGTTGCATGGTTTAAAGGTCTGCAAGCTTTAAGGCGGCCTTTTTTTGTGCTGTGCTCTCTTTTGTCGCCGGTGGCTTCCAAGGTTGTGGGAACCACGCGTGCAGGAAAGCCGAAGATGTTTGACAATAACGTGATACCAGGCCACACAAAGGCTGGATGTCCATCGCAGTGAACCCGGGCCGGGGTCACCCAATTGGAAGACGGGAGGTACGGATTTATGAAAGTGGTGGGATTTAACGGCAGCCCCAGAAAAGACGGAAATACGTCCATTCTTGTCAAGGCGGTGTTTGCTGAACTGGAGAAGAACGGGATCGAAACGGAATTTGTCCAACTGGGGGGCAAAGCGATTCATGGCTGTAAAGCCTGTTTTAAGTGCTGGAAAAACAAAAACAGGCGCTGTTCCGTGGACGACGATGGGTTCAATGGATACATGGAAAAGATGCTAGAGGCAGACGGCATTGTGTTGGGGTCTCCTACGTATTTTGCCGATGTTACTCCAGAGATGAAGGCTCTGATTGATCGGTCCGGTTTTGTGTCGATGGCCAACGGTCGTTTGCTGAAGCGGAAGGTCGGCGCGGCGGTTGTCGCAGTAAGACGTGCCGGGAGTATCCACGCATTCGATACCATGAATCATCTGTTTTTTATTTCCGAGATGGTTGTGCCGGGTTCCATCTATTGGAATCTGGGCATGGGGCTGGACAAGGGTGATGTGAGCAAAGACAAGGAGGGCCTCAAGACCATGCAGGTGTTGGGTGAGAACATGGCCTGGTTGATGAAAAAGATCCTGTCCGTTGACAATCCCTGATTGTCGTCAATGGGAACCCGTGAGCGTCTGAACGGAAATTGCTTTTCAGGCAAAATCCGAGTCATCGGATGTTGCCGCCGAAAGCATGGATTGCCGCTCCCGCACGCATGAGGTGTCGCGTTGCGTGTCCACGCACACTGACATGCCTCACAAGGGGTCGATCACGTCGAAATCAGTCCTGCTTGCAGAGGGGCTCTTTTTGCAGTGTTCCGCGAGTCTAGGAACCCTTGTATTTGAAAGATACGTTGATCCTGGCCCGGTAGGCCGTCACCTTGCCGTTTTCCACCTTCATGTCCAGCTTGACGACCTCGGCGATGCGAAGATCCCGCAGGCTTTCGGCTGCTTGCTCAACTGCCGCCGCCGCGGCCTTTTCCCAAGATTCGGGGCTTGTTCCCACCAGTTCAATAACCTTGTACACGCTGTTCATGGTCTCCTCCTTTCGGCGCAGCCGAAAAATATCGGCTGTGGCCTTCTGGGTGAACATATACAAGAAGCGTTCGGAATTCAATGGGAATGTGAACCGGAACCGTTCGTTTTTTTTGCGGCCGGCCGCCTTGAAAATGGTATGGCCTTTCGGGTCTGCCGATGTCACCGGATCTTCTTTATTGGTGGGCATTTGACCGGCCCGCTTCCCGGAAGGGAAGCTATCAAAAAAGGTTCATCCGGTTAAAGCATACCTGAGGGACAGCAGCGTGTGTCAACAGCCGGCTATTTTGGTGTCAACAGGCAAAAACTCGCTCATAAGTGCGCGTAGGGGCGAACCCGATCCATGCTGGTAAAAACAAAGTGCTGACAAGAACGGCC
>CAYSGJ010000092.1:0-10450 GCA_964430705.1 uncultured Desulfobacterales bacterium
TGGTTGAACGGCATAGCCGGATGCATGATGCCGGATACAGAATGCAAGGATGTTGTCAGGTAACGCCTACCGGCGCAACCTGACCTACCATCCCGGCAACCGGTAACTGGCAACTGACAACCGGTAACCGACAACTGGTGACTGGCAACCGTCCGCGTATGGGTCCGCAGCCAAAAACATTTTTTCCTCATGTATAAGCAAACAAAGTCCGAAACTTGGAAAAAAAACTCCACTTTTTTCCAACAAGATTGTGAAAAAAGTTGACTATAAGGCGGGTTATCGTCTAAAATTTGGATAATTACAAAACCTTGCGAACCTGAAACGTTCGTGCCCGCAAATGCTGAGGGAAAGATGGAAAAAAGTGCGCATGTCCGGATCTTGGTGGTGGATAACGACGAGCAGATCCTTTCGATACTTCGTGAATATCTGCAACTGTGCCACTATCACGTAACCGCCGCGGCAACAGGTCTGGAAGCGCTGCAATGCTTGCGCTCGGAAGATTACCACGTGCTGGTGACCGACATTGTCATGCCCGATATCAGCGGTCTTGGTCTGATCGAGATAGCCAGAAAAGAATTCCCCCATCTTCCCGTAATTGCCATGACCGGTTATAGCAACAAAGTTAAAGATCTGGCCAAGGAAATATCGCCTGATCATTACCTGGAAAAACCTTTTAATCTTAACGATTTATCAAGGATTATCGATTCGGTGCTGCACAAGGGTTAACCCATTGAAAACCTGAGTGGCTTATTTTTCCCCAAAGGAAAAGACTGACCAAGGTTTTTTTGAGATCGTCAGTCGACATGGGCGAAAGCACTCGGCGACGAAAGGTCGATTGCAATCACAATGGACGTGTGTGATCAAATCCTTGCCGGCAAAAGCGCGGCAATTATCAAGGTCAAAGAGCTCATCCGCCAGGTCGCCAACAGTGATTTGAATGTGATTATCTGCGGTGAGAGCGGCGTCGGCAAGGAACTGGTAGCCCAGTCTCTTCATCTTTCCTCCCATCGCAATGATAAGCCCTTTGTCAAGGTCAACTGTGCGGCTATTCCTCGTGAACTTCTCGAAAGCGAGCTGTTCGGCTATGAAAGAGGGGCGTTTACCGGTGCGGACAAGACAAAGATGGGCAAGTTCGAGCTGGCCCACAGCGGGACCATTTTTTTGGACGAAATCGGGGACATGCCCCTTTCGCTTCAATCAAAAATGCTCCAGGTGTTACAGGATTTTCAGTTCTCACGCCTGGGCGCCAAGACCGATGTCAAGGTCAATTGCTGGGTGCTTGCAGCTACTAACCAGGATCTGGAGCAGGCTGTTCGCGACAGTCGTTTTCGTGAAGACTTGTACTATCGCCTGAATATCATCAGGATATTCATTCCCCCGTTAAGAGAAAGGCCGGAAGACCTCGACATTCTCATCGACCACTTTGCCGGGCAGTTTGCCGAGAGGATCGACCGCCCACTTTTTGAATTCACCGACGGCGCGCGCGTTTTTCTGCACCAGTATTCCTGGCCCGGAAATGTCCGGGAACTGAAAAACACCGTGGAACGTCTGATGATTCTCGGCGACTGGCGTACGGTCAAAGAGGAACTCACGGCCAGGGAAACCAAACAAATGGACGGGCGCGAGATCCCCAACCAGCCCGGGTCGTCCATGCCGATCGAATCGGACGCGCCGCCGGAACCCAGACGGAAGTTTCCCCCGCTAAAAGAGGTTAAAAAGAAGGCTGTCCAGGAAGCCGAGGGCAGACTCATCAGCGAAGTGCTCAGAGAAACCGATTGGAACAGAAAGCGGGCGGCAAAACTATTACAAATAAGCTACAAAGCCCTTCTTTATAAGATCAAAGAGCTGAACCTTCGACGCGAGGATTAGTCTCAACGCGGTCCGTCGCTCCCGGAACGGATGCCGCGTATCACCGATGTCGGGTCGGGCTTTTGCGCCTGCCGGGTTTGGCGTGATGGGAACCATCCCGCATCTTACACAATGTCGTTCATTGCCGAAGCATGGCATTTGTTTTCCGTGAGAGTTGAAATTGTTTCCCAAAAATAGGAATCTTTTTGCATTTTTTATCACAAATCAGCCTGTTGGATAGATCCAAATCCCTGATCGAGGCGTTTTTTTTCTCACTATGAGACTTATTTTTCCTCATAGTGCCTTATTTTTTTGTTATTTTTGGTTTATAGTTGCCGGCGGCGTTTCTCTTCTCACGCCGCTGGCATCATGCTTGCTTAAATCACGGAACAAGCAAATCCAACATGTTTGGCGCTGATCGAGCAGAGTCTTTGCAATGTCACTCCATGCCGAGAGCACCGAGAAGGGCAGCCATGGAACCAATACGGGTACTGATTGTGGAAAGTTCTCCCGGGCTTCGGGATTACCTGGCGGAGTTAACGGAAATCAACGGGTGTATTACTCGTTGTTTGACGGAAAAACGTCAATTTTTGGTGGAATTGAACCGTCACACGCCTCATTTGGTTCTTTTGGGTCCCAGCAACCACTTGGGACAGATAAGGGCGGTTTCCGAAGTATTGGAACGTGAAAAGGGCAGAACGCCGATGCTTGCAATTTTCGACGGAAATGGACCGTATGAACGCGAGCAGGTGTCGGAAAACCCCAATGTCTTTTGTCTCAAAACAGGTTTTGCCGCCGATGAGCTAAAACAGACCATAGAAGATCTCGTCCGGAATTCACAAGACGACGATTTTAAAAAAATAGACGAAATCATCATCGGACGAAATCCGGCCATGTTCCAACTTAAGAGACATGCCATTCGACTGGCCAAGTCGGATGTAACGATCCTAATATCAGGAGAAAGCGGTACGGGCAAAGAACTGGTGGCCCGCGCCATTCACAAGATATCCCCCAGAGCGGACAAACCGTTTGTTAAGGTCAACAGCGCGGCCCTGCCGACAAACCTGCTGGAAAGCGAACTCTTCGGTTTTGAAAAGGGGGCCTTTACCGGAGCTTTCAACAAAAAGCCGGGCAAATTCGAACTGGCGCATTGTGGGACCATCTTGCTGGACGAAATCGGAGAAATCCCCTTGTCGCTGCAGGCAAAGCTCTTACAGGTCCTTCAGGACAGTGAGTATTCCGCCCTTGGAAGCATAGAAAACACCAAGGTGGATTCCCGGGTCTTGGCGGCGACCAACACGGATTTGACCGAGATGGTGGCCCAAGGGCGATTTCGAACGGACCTGTATTACCGTCTTAACGTGGTGTCTCTTCGGATTCCGCCACTTCGAGAACGCAAAGAGGATATCGGACTCCTTTGCGACCATTTCCTGCGGCAATATGCCCAGCGCTATCACAAAGAATGTCTGCCTCTGTCTCCATCGATTCGGGATGCTTTTGCCCGCTATTCCTGGCCGGGAAACGTCCGTCAGTTGGAAAGCTTTATTCAGAGTATGACCGTGCTGGGGCACAAAGCGGGATTTTCGGAGAAAATGGGCAAAGTCGGCTGGGAAAATGATTTTTTCTTCAACTGGCAACAGTCTTTGCCCAAAGCCCAAATACGCGGCTTGGTCGAAAAGCCGGCGCCTTTGCCGACCCGCTCGCTGAAAAAAGAGTGTAAACAGGCCGTGCAACAGGCTGAAACAAAAGCCATTATGGAGGTCCTTTTTCACACCCACTGGAATCGAAGAAAAGCGGCGGATTTTCTCGAAATCAGCTACAAAGCCTTGCTGAATAAAATCAAAGAATATGATATTGAAAACCAATACAAAAAATTTGTACAAAAGGACCAGGACTCTGATGAATCCAAAACCGATGCACTTGTGTAGGGCTCGGGCTTCGTTACGTTCCAGCTCCGGCGCAGTCGTTTGCGCTTTCGTAGTAACCGTGCTGTTTTTGGCGGCGGCTTTCACGGTCCCGGCGGCGGAGAAAGCACCGGTTTTAACCGAAAAGGCGCAACAGGCCCCTGACTATCTCATTGGCCCGGGCGATGTCCTGGAAATCATCGTGTGGAGAGAGCCGGAGTTATCCCGTACGGTTCGTGTTCGGCCGGACGGAAAGATATCGCTGCCGCTGGTGGATGATGTTCACGCCTCCCACAGAACGCTCGAACAGCTCAAAGAAAAAATCACAGAATCGCTTGCAGCTTATGTAGACAGCCCGTCCGTCTATGTTATGCTCGAGGAAAACAGAAGCAAGAGGATCTATATCGTCGGCAGAGTGACCAGCCCGGGCGAGTACGTGCTGGAAAAAAATCTGACGGTTCTCCAGGCGATTTCCATGGCAGGGGGGTTCACGGAGTGGGCCAAAAAAAATGACATCGTCATCCTTCGAGCGGGTCCACAAGGCCAACATCGCATCGCATTTGACTTTGACCGCGTGGTTTCCGGGAAAGACATCGCGCAAAATATATTGCTGATCCCCGACGACGTGATTGTCGTACCGTAAACAGTAAACAGTGAACAGAAAGTTGTCATAACCGGCAACTGACAGCCGAAATACGCGGTTCGGCTTGCGTATTCCCGTTTTTACGGTGTTTCCGAACATGAAAGGAAATTTGTCATGGCGTATACATGGAACCAGAGCATTTTCCTGCGGTGCATAGGCCGGGGCGACGTCTTCGGCCGGCGACAGGTTCAAACGGTTCGATCGGGCCGTCCGAGCGGTCGCATGTGTTGTGGTTCACTGATTCTGGCGTCGGTCCTGATGTCTTTTCCGTGGGCATGGTTCCACCCTGCACATGCAGACATCACAAAAACGGTTACTCCTAGGGTTTCCGTAACCGAAACCTATGATGACAACATCGATCTGACGCCCACGAACGAAATTTCCGATTGGATCACCACGGTGTCGCCCGGCATCAGCTTGGAACTGGAATCCCCGCAAACCGTTTTGAACTTTGACTATGAAGCGGGCTTTTCTTTTTACCGGGATGAGTCCTCCAGGGACAATACCCGACATCGGGCGGAGGCGACCTGGAACCAGGAACTCAGCAGGCAACTGACTTTTCATCTTTCGGACAGATTTCTGCGATCAGAAGATCCTGTCGTGGAACGCGAGGGCATGGTCGAAGATATCCGAAGCCGTCGCGATACGGAGTACCGAAACACCGCAGAAGCAAGCCTTGCTTATGCTTTTGGCGCGGAAGACCGGATCACAGGCGGCTACATCCATCAATATGTGGACGATCGATCATCGGCCAACGAGGATAGTGAAGGCAACAGGGGTTTTTTGAACCTCGACAAATGGTTTGGGCCTCGTTACGGCATACGGGCAACCTCGCACGTTGAACGGGGCACATTCGAACAAGAGGACGATTTTGATCAGTACGCCGTGGGATTGACATTGAACCGTCGCTGGACGCCGTCTCGTCTCGGATACGTGCGCTACGACTTTCTCGACCATGACTATGAGGAAGCGGCGGGCGCCCCCCGCAATGATTTTCAGCTCCACCAGGGTGTCATCGGCGCCGATTGGGGGCTCGGTCCCGCCACGACCTTGCGTGCGGAGATCGGGTATTATCTGCAAGACTACCAGCAAGGCGGGGATTCCGACGGCTTAACCTATAGGGCCGGCCTGGTGACCGGCACCCGGCGAACCACCTACGTCATTGAAGGCGGCGGCGGCTATGATCAGGATTATTATTCCAGCGACAATTTCGGGACGTCGCAGTTCTATGAGTTTTCCGGCAGAGCCGACCATCAATTGCGTGAGCGCCTTGGCGTATACCTGGCGGCGCAATATCGGCGGGATAAATATCGGGAACGCAACAACCAACAGGACAAAATCTACGGGGCCAGGGCCGGTATTTCCTGGTCTTTTTGGCGGTGGTTCACCCTGAATCTGGAGGGCGCCCGCATCAGTCGCGATTCCGATGATCCCGCAAGGGAGTTTGACGACAACAGAATCATGCTGCGAGCCACAGGGGCCTATCCCCACCGATTTTAGCCGCCACGGATTGGGTTTTCTAACAGCATGAAATGTCAAGGTTCTTTTAAATTGTTCCGATGATGTAATAGCAAAGAGATTGCATGATGATCCCAAAAAACGGCATTACCCCGAGATACGTGATAAGCGCCTTCAAAAGGCGATTGTGGTACATCGTCGTGCCTTTCTTTATTCTCTCTACAGGCGTTGTAACCTTTTTGATCAAAGCGCCCAGAACGTACAAATCCAGCACGCTCATCCTGGTTCAACCGCAGGAGATTCCTGCAAACTATGTCATGTCCACGGTTACGACGGATCCGGCGGACCGGCTCAATACCCTCAAGGAACAGGCCCTGAGTCGACCCAGACTGGAAGAGATCATCCTGAAATACGACCTGTATCCCGATGTCCTGGCCCAAAAGACCATGTTTGACGCGGTAGAGGGCATGCGCAAATACGTGGACGTGCAGGTCAGAGAAACCCGCGGCAGGAATCGGGAGCCCGGATCATTTGAAGTATCGTTTGAAGGAAACGATCCGGTCAAGGTCCGGAACGTCACCGCGGCCATCGCCGGTCTTTTCATTGAAGACAATCTCAGACTCCGGGAAATGCAGGCGACCGGCACGTCTGATTTTCTGGAACGCGAACTCAACCGGATGAAAGAGGTGCTCCGCCAAAGGGAGGAACTGGTTCGCAAATTTAAAGAAGAAAATATAGGCATGCTACCCGAACAGATGGAAAACAATCACCGCATATTGGAGCAACTTCAACGGCAACTGGATACCATCAACGCCAACATTCAACAGATCGAAGACAGAAAAGTCTTGCTGCAAAGTCAGTTGAATAGAATGGATTCGCTCCAGCCCGTGGTTGCCTCCCCGGCGCCGCAAAGCGACGGCCGGACGGATTTGATGAGCCTGGACGACCTTCGGCGGCAGTTGGAAAACCTCAGGTCCCGGTACAGCGAACGGCATCCGGACGTGGTTCGATTGACCGCGACGATCGAAAAGCGCGAAAAAGAACAGATATCGGCCTCTTCGGACGCCGACGCGTCGGAAGAGGCCGGGGGTTCCCGGTTGACGGATGCCGAGCGGATAGTTCTTTCGCAACGAGAAGATCTGGTCACCCAGCACAGGCTGATGGACCGAGAACTGCGTTCATTGCGGGATGAAAGAGAAAAAGTGCAAACCGAGACCCACACCTATCGGCGTCGTATAGAAGATGGACCTAGAATCGAACAGATGTTCGTGGATCTGCGTCGGGGCTACAATGAGGCCGTTCGAAACTACCAGTCATTGCTTGAAAAACAGCTTCAAGCAAAATTGGCGGAAAACCTGGAACGTACTCAAAAAGGAGAACAGTTCCGGGTGTTGGAACCGGCCAATTTGCCGCACAAACCCCACAAACCGGACATCATGAAAACCCTGGCTATGGGATTCATGCTGGCGCTCGGGTGTGGGATGGGGCTTGGTTATCTCAGGGAATCGATGGACGCCGCCTTCTACGACGGCAAGGAACTGGAAACGGTCGTCGATCTGCCCGTCTTGATTTCCGTGCCGGAAGTCAAAACAAAGGCTGAGCATCGATGGGACCGGATCAAAAAAATCGGAACAGCGGGGGGGCTTGTTTCCATGGCTACCGTCTTGTTTTACGCCCTTTTTGTATTGTGGAAAATGGATCCGTCGGTTTTTCCCATCCCGCTGGGCTGACACGGGATGTTCGGGTCGGCCAAATCCTCGGGTCGCCGTCAGGTGACGACCTTGGCCAAATGGGGTGACAATAGGGTCTGCAGCGGAAAATGGTTTTTACGTTTCAGGAACCGGATGTTTGGGAATTTTCCTGAACGCCTTGAGTGAGCAAACCATGGGCAAATTTTTTGAAGCACTGAAAAAATCGGAAGTCAATCGGGAGAAAGTCCCGCCGCAGACACCTCCCGCGCAAAACTTGGTGAAAATGTCTCCGGAGTCCATTGACGGTCTAAAACTGCATCCCGACGAATCAAAGATTCGAAAGCAAGAAATGCCGGCCCCTGTTGAGGCGGACTTGGATCCCAGGCTCAAATTGTTTATAAGACCCCATTCCATGCCTGGTGAATTGTTCAAAATTTTGCGCGCCAAAATCCTGACGAAAAACCAGGGCGCCCGTCCCAGAAGCATCATGGTGACCAGCCCGGAACCCATGGACGGCAAAACCACCGTGGCTGTCAACCTGGCCGTCAGCATCGCCCAGGGAATCAACGAATATGTGGTTCTGGTCGATGGAGATCTTCGGCGTCCCTACCTGAACAAGATGCTGGGGGTATTACCGGAGCAAGGTCTGAGCGAATATCTTGAAACAGGAACGTCGATAGCACCGTACCTGATGAACACCGCATTCGAAAAGCTTACATTGCTTCCTGCGGGCAAACCGCCGACGAACCCTTCCGAACTTCTCAGTTCGGATAAGATGGACAGCCTTGGCCGGGAACTCAAAACCCGTTACCACGACCGGTATGTCATATATGATGCGACACCGGCCCAGTTCGCAGCGGAAACCGCCTTTCTCGCCAAGATGGTGGACGGCGTCATCCTGGTTGTCCGGGCCGGAAAGACCGGCAAAGATTTGACGCTTGAGGCCGTAAAAACCATCGGTCGGGAAAAGATTCTGGGCATTGTCTTCAACGCCGGGCCCGAGCCTCCGAGCGGGTATGGATACTATTACAAATATTATCACAAGGACCGTTAGAGGGTACAACGTGTATCGGTGTAACAAGCCATGCGTTTTTTTTGTACCTGGAATGGTCGCGATGCCTTCCAATCCCGGTAGACGGATCATATCAAGGCCGTAGGCCCACGAATGGATGCCCTCGGCGGACATGCATTCAACTTTTGTTGTTTCTTTTTAGATGGTTAGCTTATTATTGGGACTGTAACCCAAGGGGGCGGAGCCTGCCGTTGTACATCCTTTCGGACCGCCCTTTGCAAAATTTCACGGGAGAATGAAAGATGATGAATGTCGGCATTATCGGTTGCGGCTACTGGGGACCAAATTTGATTCGGAATTTCAGTTGGATGTCCAGCAGCAATATGCTTTCATGTTGCGACAAGGATCCCACGCGGCTGGAGCGCATCAAACAGCTTTATCCCCAGGTGGAAACAACCACGGACGCGGAGACCTTGTTTCAGGATCCCAGACTTGACTGCATCGGCATCGCCACGCCCGTTTTTTCTCATTATCCACTTGCCAAGGCGGCGCTGCTCCACGGAAAACATGTGTTTTTGGAAAAGCCGCTTGCCCATTCAGTGGACGCATGCCTTTCCCTGATCAAACTTGCGGAAGAAAAGAACAGGATCCTCATGGTAGGCCACACGTTCGAATACACGGCCGCGGTCAACAAGATCAAAGAAATCGTCGACTCCGGCGAGCTGGGCGAGCCTCTTTATGTGAGCAGCGTCCGTCTCAACCTGGGCCTGTTCCAACCGGACATCAACGTCTGCTGGGACCTGGCGCCTCACGATATCTCCATTCTCACCTATATTCTGGGCCAGCTTCCCGAAACGGTCAACTGTCAGGGGGCCAGTCACTACAAGGAAAAGATCGAGGACGTCGCCAACATGACGCTCAAGTACAAGAGCGGCATCATTGCCTTTCTGAAAGTAAGCTGGCTCGATCCCAACAAGATCCGCAAAACCACCGTTGTGGGCAGCAAAAAGATGCTCGTTTATGACGACATCGAGTCTCAGGAAAAAATTAAAATCTTCGACAAAGGCGTGGACGCCCCGCCCTACTACGATACCTTTGGAGACTTTCAGTTCGCCTACCGTTACGGCGATATCCATAGCCCGCGCATAGCGGACTTTGAACCGCTGCGGAAACAGTGCGAACATTTTATCGATTGCGTTGAAAACGGCCGGACTCCTCGTTCCGACGGCTATAGCGGTCTGAGGGTCGTCTCCGTCCTGGAAGCGGCGTCGCGTTCACTCAAAGAGGATGGCCGAGCCGTCCCGGTCGTTTATCCCAACAAAGAATGAAAAAAAACGCCTATCCTTTCACAGTGCATCTGGGGGCATCCGCGATAATCGATGACGATGTCCGTCTCGGATATCCCACGGGAAGGGACATTCCAAACCGGGAGTTGCACATAGGCGACTCGGCACAGATCCGCTGCGGCGCCGTGATCTATGAAGGATCTACGATCGGGTCGGACTTGGTTACAGGCCACAACGTGGTGATCCGGGAAGAAAACCTTATTGGAAATCATTTTACTCTCTGGTCCAATTCCGTCGTGGACTATGGGTGTAGGATTGGAAACCATGTAAAGATCCATTCCAACTGCTATATCGCCCAGTTTACAATCCTGGAGGACGAGGTATTCCTTGCCCCCGGGGTGACCATTGCCAACGACCAGCACCCTGGCTGCCCGTTGTCCGCCCAATGCATGCGCGGCCCCACCATCAAAAAAGGAGCGCAGATCGGCGTCAACTCGACCATTCTCCCGTTCATCACCATCGGGGAAAACGCCGTGATCGGCTCCGGAGCGGTCGTCACGAAAGACATCCCGCCAAGAATGGTAGCCGTAGGAAACCCGGCCAGGCCG
>CAYSGJ010000093.1:0-5364 GCA_964430705.1 uncultured Desulfobacterales bacterium
TTTGTTGGATCTCGCAAGCTCGACCCAACCTACTATGAAAGTGTGCGTGAGGCGAGATACCCGATGCTGGATGCATGATCACTGATTCATGATCTATGATGCAGTCCGCGGCCAACCTGTCAACTGACAACCGGCAACTGGCAACTGCGTGGGTCTGCGGCCAATCTTTTTTGCCCCTGGCCTCCAGCCCCTCGCCTCATTATCCAACTGACAACTGAAAACCGGCAACCGGCAGCTGATAACCGGCATCATGTACACGCACAACAATAAAAGGATACTGCCTTGATTGGAGTTTTTGATTCCGGCATTGGGGGACTGACGGTTGCGCGAGCCTTGCAGCAGCGCCTTCCTGATTACGACATGGTGTACTTCGGCGACACGGCCCGCACTCCTTACGGCACAAAGAGCCCTGAGACAGTGATCCAGTACGCCGTCGAAGACGCGGAATTTCTTGTCCAAAAGGGCGCCCGGCTTCTGGTGATAGGCTGTAACACGGCCTCCAGTGTGGCCACAGAAACCCTCAGAAAGCACTTCTCTATCCCTATTTTTGAGGTCATTTCCCCGGCTGTGCAAGAAGTTTTGTCCTGGCCCAAGGCAGACTCCGTGGGTATCATCGGGACCAGGGGCACAATTAACAGCGGGGTGTATCAAAAAAAGATCACGGCGGCCCGATCCGACATCCGGGTTTTCGGCGTCCCATGTCCTTTGCTGGTTCCCCTGGTAGAGGAAGGATGGCTAAAAAAGCCGGAGACAAGAAGCATTGTCAAAAAGTATCTTCACCCGCTGAAAACCAGGCAGATTGATGTATTGATCCTCGGATGCACCCATTATCCTCTTTTGAAGGACATCATCCAGGTGAAAATTGGAAAGCGCGTCAAAGTGGTTGACTCGTCACAGGCCATGGCCGGCGCCGTTGAAGACTTCTTGATCGCCAATCCTGCGGTGGAACAGACCTTGAAAAAAGGTGGGCATCATCGTTTTTTTGTCTCTGACTTAACCGAACATATGCAGATGCTCGCCAAGAGCATTCTTTCGACTGTCAACCGGCTGGAGATTGTTACGCTTTAGACCGGAATCTTATCACAAAAAGGATGGCCCCCATGCAAAAGGAGACGCAATTTTCGGTATTCCTGAGGAACGTTCCGGGTGAACTTGGCCGCTTCGCGGAATTGATGTCAACGTCGGAGATCAATGTTTTGGCCATGTTCATTCAAAACGCCTCCGACTATATTCACGAAATGTTTGAGGCCCGCGGCAAAGCCATCAAAAGAACCGCTTCTGCGGCCAGTTATGGATCCGTTATGAAAGAGGCAAAAAAATATTCTTTGATTCGCATGATTGTCGATAAAAAAACCGAGGCGGTAACAGCGTTGAAACAAGGCCGGTACTGGGTAAACACAACAGAGGTTATTGTGATGAAACTCCAAAACAAACCAGGCACGCTGGCACAGATCTCCAAAAGCTTCGGTCAATCAAGTATCAATATCAACTATGTCTATGGTTCCGGTGCTCCCGACGCCAAAAAGGCCATCTATGTATTCAACGTCCCCGATGCAGACAAGGCCCTCGAGGCCCTCGGCAAATGACCCAAAATGAAAAAACTTAGCATGCACGGGCTTCAAACCGAACGGCCCGAAGCACAAAAAACCTTTTGTTCCGCACTGCTTAACACTCTGCGCCTTCCGGATCGCAAACATCACGGGCGTTGCCGCTGTGCATCAGACCGGATACGGCCCCTTTTGGTTTGTGGACATACTTGATAGGAATGTTGTGTGTCCGATACTGAGGCACCAAAGTCACCACCATACCGATAAAGGTCCCGAAGGGGCTTTTCTGAACCAGCGAAAGCCCCTCAATATGCTTCGTGTATTGTCTCCAGGATGCCGGCAACTGGTGAACGGTCCCACGCCTCAGGGGCGCCTTGCCGACACAACAACGCACCTCCCGAGTGAGTCCCCACATACCGAAAAACCTGGCCCGGTTAAAGACGGTTTCCGCAAAAATCCCCTTAATTCTCCGTTCAATGCCTTTGAGGGAATAGCGATTCAACACACCAAAAAACACCCTATCCTTTGTTACACGGCAGACTTCTTCAATAGCCTTAGACGTGTCATCAACAAATTCCAAGGTGGTAATCATGGTGGCGATGTTAAAGGTATTGTCTTCAAAAGGAAGGTCTTCGGCGGATCCCAAATACAGAGAGGCTCTGTGTCCCAGTCGTTTTTTTGCGATATCGAGCATATGTGACGAGGCATCCAGACCCGTCACATCAAGGCCCATGTTCAGAAACATGTCAAGATGTCTGCCTGTTCCACAGCCGATGTCCAGGATTCGCTCTCCCCGAACAGGCGCAAGCAGCTTCAAAAGAAGACTGTCTTCCAAATCGGCAACGAACCGGTTCTCCGGGTGTCGGTACCAGTCATCGTATTGCCGGGCGGTCTTGAAGTCGAAAACGTATCCCATCTGTTCATTCATTACATGAAATACGGCCTTGTTATCAAGAATAAAACGGAGAATTTCACTTGATTTTGGAGCCATCGTCCTTTAAAGTCCGTGATGGTTTTCCCGCTATCGGTTTGGGGGTTGGTCGAAGGCCGGAAGCACGACGGCCTTTGACACCTCTGCTGTGATTCAAGGGGATCAAATCCGTTTCGTTTGCCGTCTCTTTTTTTACTCTACTTTTTTATTCTGCTAAGGAGGAACTCATGGCAGGCATTAACAAGGTTATTCTGATTGGAAGACTGGGCAGGGATCCGGAAGTCCGCTACACGCCGGACGGCACCGCAGTGGCCAATTTTTCCATCGCCACTTCTGAAGAATGGAAAGACAGAGAAACAGGTGAGAAAAAAGAACGAACGGAATGGCACCGCATCGTGGCGTGGCGCAAACTCGGTGAGATATGCGGCGAGTACCTTTCCAAGGGAAGACAGGTCTATATAGAAGGACGGCTTCAGACAAGGGATTGGCAAGACCAGGAAGGCAACAAACGTTGGACCACCGAAATCATTGCCCGGGACATGCAGATGCTCGGATCGAAAGAACAATCAGGGTCGTTTTCGGAAGAACACGGCGGTGGCAGCTCCGGACCGCCTGCCGACCAATCACCGACCGAAGACGATATTCCCTTTTAAATCATGTCGGCATAATAAGGGTAGTAAGCCGGAAAGTCGGCGAACAGACCATTGGCAAGGCATAGGATAGCACCATCGCTCTTTGTCCTATGCCTTCTTGTCCTCGTCTTCCCGACTTGAGCTTTCCAGTTTTTCCGCCTCGGACGACGTGTCTTCGTCAAGTTCGCCGGTTGTGGCTTTCTTGAAGTTCTTAATGCCTTTTCCAATGCCGCTGCCTATTTCAGGCAGTTTTCCAGCCCCGAAAATAATCAGAATGATAACCAGAATGATGATTAATTCCGGCATACCTATACCGAACATGCTTTTTCCCCCTTGCTAGAAGAATAAAAAACCAAAAGCCGGGTTCTGCGAATTGTTCTTATATCCTGTTGAAAAATACCACTAAAAGGAAACCCTGTCAAATATGTTATTTCATTGTTTTTTCATTGCCTGTTTAATCGTTCTGTAGGCATCGTTAATTTTCGACATCTTCTCTCTGGCCAATTCCTCCACCACCGCATCGGCGCCCGCAAATCTATCCGGATGATATTTCTGGGCCAACCGCTTGTAGGCGGATTTGACTTGATCCTCTTCGGCATCGTAGGGTACTTCAAGAACATCGTAGTGCGGCTTGAGACTATGGCCCACGGGCAATTTTTGCAACAAATCAGGGTTGTTCTCCACCGTATGTCCGACAAGGAGGCCAAGCGCTGCGCCTACCGGCCCGGCCACGACCCAGCCGATGCCGGCTCCGATCAGTTTGTGCAGCTTTTTTTTGTTTCGTCCTTCGGTTTGCTCGTTCATGTCGTCAAGATTATCAGATATTTTCTCATTTGAGTCAAGAACAATGGCAACCCGCGAAAAAGCCCCTTGCCTCATGTATGCGGCCGTGCTACCTATCCCGGGCAAGCAAGAGGAAACAAAGTATATATCACAAACGCACAAAAATGAGAAAATGGGAGTTCTCATGACCGCTTTCAGGCCCAACATGTTGCCGCTGCTGATCGGAAGCCTGCCGATTTCGGATCACAACGAAGCCCTGCGTATGGTTTTTGAATGCACCCCGGAAATACCACTCTGGGTTCAACTTCCCATGGTCCGCCAAGAAGGCATGATGATCCAGTTCTCCTCAGGCATACCGGGAATCACCGAAAAAGACGGCCGCCATTTCGTGGACACCGCCACCACCGGATTTGAAGACGGCTTCATGGCATTTTACCAGGATTACCTCGAAGTCACGGAAGGGGACAGGCCTCTGGATGGAACCCGCTTTGCCATAGATCAAAACTCGGCCAAAGGTTTTTTCTGCTTTCTTGAGGCGGTCAAGGGCGCTCCCCGATTGCCCGTTGCCTTGAAAGGTCAGATCACCGGACCCGTCACATTGGCCACGGGTTTGACGGATGAGAACCGGCGCGCCCTTTTCTACGACGAACGCCTTCTGGACGTGGTGGTCAAGACGTTGTCGATGAAGGCCCGCTTTCAAGTGGAAAAGCTTGTAGAGTTCGGCATTCCCGTGATCGTCTTTATCGATGAACCCGCGCTTGCGGGTTTTGGGTCCTCCGCTTTTGTCAGCATATCCGCAGCCGATATTCACAGGGTCCTGGATGAGGTGATACAGGCGGTTCAGGACGCCGGAGGCTTGGCCGGAGTCCATGTCTGCGCAAATACGGACTGGTCCCTGATACTCGACTCTGCGGCCGATATCCTGAGTTTTGACGCCTACGGGTATTTCGATCGTCTCGCCCTCTATAAAGCGTCATTGAAACGTTTTTTTGAGCAAGGCCGCATCCTGGCATGGGGCATTGTCCCGACGTCCAATGCCGAAGAGATCGACCGGGCAACCACACCGGTCCTTGTGGAAAAATTGAAGGGCCAGATGGATATGCTCGCGTCCATGGGCATCGCCCCCGACGCCATCGAGAGCCAAGCCCTGATCACACCGAGTTGCGGCACGGGATCGCTTTCTCCGGACCGTGCCGCCAAGGTTCTGGATCTGACCCGAAAGGTGTCGGAACGACTCCGGGAGCAATGATTGCCGGTTATCAGTTGTCAGTTGTCAGTTCCCAGTTGTCGGTTGGTGCGGTTTGCGTACACGCACACGCCTCACGTACACCCTCTGCCGGCATCGGGTATCACGCACACGCTTTCATCGTAGGTTGGGTCGAGCTTGCGAGACCCAACAAAATGCCTTTCCGGGAGGGGATAAACCCCTCGCCCTACGGGTCATTAATCTAAATACGATCCATTCTCGCGC
>CAYSGJ010000094.1:0-2681 GCA_964430705.1 uncultured Desulfobacterales bacterium
GACACACCCTCCTATAAAAAAAATAACTCTAATTGTTGGCGCGCCAACAGGGGGCGCAAAATTGATGCCCACGTAAACGGAAAAGCCCGATCCGCCATCAATTTGCCGGCGCGTGAAGCCGCTTCCGCCTGTTTGGTCTCTCATGTTGTCCCTGTCCAATGTCATCTCGTGTTAGTGCTTTTAACCGATTTCAATCGTCTGCTCAAGACATAAACACGAGATCGGTTGGTCTTGTCGCAGGTGTTTGTACCCGGCCTGCTTCCTTTTCGAAAGCTTATTGGAAAACGCCGAAAGAAATTTTTTTCATACGCAACGGTTGCTCCCGATCTTTCCCATGCAGCGGGTTCCCATATTTCAGACATGGCTTCCGGAACGTCTATGCATAAATAGCGCCAAAAAAACAACAGGATAGTCTATATCCGTTCTGTTTTATCGTCCTGCGTGCCCGAAACGGATCCATTGATTTTCGGTCCTTGCATGGAAACTGGGTAAAAAATTGCTAACAACAGGCAAATATTTTCGCACAAAAAGGTCTTTTCTGGCGTATCGGCATGGTCTTGTGATGCCAACGTCCATGCCAAAAAGTATATAATAGGCTGAAAAATAAAGAAAAATAGCTGTAGACGCAATGTGTGCACGCTTGTTGCAAAATACAAGCGCGATCGAATCGTTGGGGTGTCCATCGCTGTTTGTCTAATGTCAAGGCGTGGGTCTATGAACACGGGCAGCAGGAGTGTCGTTATGCGCGTCATCAAAAGATTGTGGATTGTGGGGATCTTTTTTTGGAGTTTTTTTATTGGCGGGGCGATCTATGCCCAGTACGCAGACTATAACCGTCCGAACCCGTTAATGGATTATGTCCCACAGGAGATCGGCATTTATGACACCATATATGATGAACTCACGGAAACGGATTGCCGGGGGTGTCACGGCAACAGCCTGGCAGACCGGCACCACGCCACGGACACGGTGATATATGATAGGCTTTGCACGCCTTGTCATGATGTCGTCAACGAGAGCCCCGGGGTGGTTGTTACAAGAGACTGTATGACGGTCGGTTGCCACAGCACTCAGGACCTTTCGTCCAACGGTTGGCATCACAATACCGACTTGTCCGGTTCCGGCAACTGTGTCACCTGCCATGATCCGAATCTGGTGGCTCGGATTTCTCCGGTGCGAGACGTCAACGCCTATCCGCCTTCTATTGTGACGCCGACCCCGTTTTCCTGTGAGAACTGTCACTGGGAACAGAAAGCTTCCGTAACGGGCAATCCGGATGCTCCAGGGCATCCGTCCACCTATGATCACACCGATGCGTCATACGGAGTCTTTATAGGCTTTCACGAGTACGGGAAGCCGATATACGGGAGTTTTGAGACGCACCACATGGGATTCAGGGGCAATGCGGTCGCCGCATGTTATCAGTGCCATTCGGTCGATCCGAACCAGCCGTCGTGGTCTGCGGATGATCCCGAACTGATCCGGCACTGTCAAACCTGTCACGATGTGGCAAGTCTCCACAGGATCGCCCCCCATGTGCAGGGAACGTCAGGATGGTGGGCGGCCGGATTTCATGTGGACGGAGATTCCCAACTGGATATGGATCCGGATGTTTATCGCACCTCGGATCCGACAGGCCCGTACCAGCCTGAGATCGGCTTCGGTTTTACGGCCGATGAGATGTGTATGGGTTGCCATGGCGATGCCATCCCAACGCAAACCCCTCCTTCACCATCCGGCGTGCCGGTCATTGACTCGATTGCGCCCGCCCATGGGGTGTGCGGCGCGCTGGTCGTTCTGGGCGGAGCGCACTTTGGAGAAGAGCACAGGCAGGGCCATTATGTCGAGTTCGAAACAACGTCGGGTCAGTGGGCCGCACTGCCTATATATTCGTGGACGTCGACGCAGATTGAGTTTCAGGTTCCCTGCTGGGAGATTGGGCCCGGCAACTACAAGATCAGGGTTGTTACGCCTCAGGGCCCAACGAATCAGGTAAATTTTACGGTGGAAAATGTTTCGGTCCGCAGCATTTCCCCGGAGGCCGGAAGCTGCGGCACATGGGTTGGGCTCCAAGGCTTCGGTTTTGGCAACGGCCGGGCTGAAATGCTTGATGGTTACTACGGCGTCCATCGCGTGGTTGATTTTGTCTCTTCTCAGGGGGCTTTCACGGCTTTGAGTTACGAGGCGTGGACGGATACAAGCCTGCAGGTGAAATTCGGAACATTCTTTCAAGACCGTGCCGGCGACGACGACCATGCCCGCAATTTCATTCAAGATGATGATGAGCCTTTGATATCCGGCTGCGGCATTATGGGGTTGGGGCGCTGGTCTGTTTATCTTCAAACGATCTACTTCGGCGATGATGACGGCAGTGGCGGCTTGACCCGGGGCGATACGATCTATCAGGTTATTCCATCACATCCTTACTATTTTGAATTTGCAGTCGCGCCGAAGATAAACCTGCTTTCTCCTGACAACATTCATAATGGTGATTTGATGAAGATGTTCGGCGCCAACTTCGGGCCGAGCCAGGGATCAGGCACGGTGCGAATCGGATCGGAGGACGAGGCGCAAAGCACGGCATTGGGTAAAGGATTGCTGCTTGGGTATGTGTCGGTGTGGAGCAATACGTTGATTAAAGTGCATGTCGATGTCCCTCCCTATGCCTGGGGGACAACCTG
>CAYSGJ010000095.1:0-6029 GCA_964430705.1 uncultured Desulfobacterales bacterium
GGACGCTCCAGTCTCTGTTCCCGTTACTATGCGTTTTAAGCAGGTAGATGACGGTATCGTCCTCGGAACCGTCGCCGCCGGTGGGAAAGGAATTTCCTGCCAAAATATAACCGCCGTCACTCGTCTGGCGGACGGCAGGAGATTTTTCATCAAATGAAACATTATCATACGTCATGTCCCATTCGACGACGCCGGTGGAATCGATCTTGATAAGCTTGAAATTACTTTCCTGGGTAGCTGCATTGTACTTGTGGCCCGCAAGGACATATCCTCCGTCGATTGTCTGGTCCATAGACGTGCCCACGATACTGGCCGGATAACTCGTACTGTCCGGCCACATCCATTCAAACAAAGGGGGATCCGCAGCTCGAACCGGGGTCGCGAGGCATACGTATACAATCAAAAATGAAACGAATACGAAGACGGTCCGGTTTTCGGTTTTCATGGCAGCCTCCTGACTATGGTTTAAAATCTTATTGACAGGCTCGCCTTAAAATAGAATCGACGGCAGTTTCGGTCGTCTCGGTACATCTTTTGATTTTAACCACGCCGATTTATAAATGGACCATTCAGAAGGAACTCAACAAGTAGGGAACAGTATCGGCAATAAGCGCTCAGATTCTGTCCGAATAGAAAAAGCGATCAGGGATTTCTTTTACTGGCGCCAATTTATAGCAAAATTGACAAAGTATGTCAAAGACGGGGATTGAGATCTGAAAAGAAAATGGGCAAAGAGATTTCAGGTACTTACATGACAGAATTTGTCTGGCCTGGGGAAAAAGGCTACAAATAGGCTGCAAAATGAACGAGAAAGCATAAAAAAGGTGGATTAGCCATTTTGCCAACCCACCGTTTTTAATTAATAATTTTGGTCGGGGCGAGAGGATTTGAACCTCCGACCCCCTGAACCCCATTCATTCTCATTTCGAAAAACTCACCGAGCTAACCCGCTTTAATCATTACACAATTACGAGCTCCTGGTTTTCATGCCCTTCTGTGCATGGTGTGCATAATGTGCATGATGTCGCATAGTTAGCATGCTGTCGGCTGGAAAGGATACAAATAGGATACAAAATCGCTAAATGCCCATCCAATCGACTCTCCCGCCAAATCATCCGTATATCCTATTGATATTTATGTCTGAATTCGGTCGCGAAATCAAAATTAAAATTCAACAGAACAGTTTCAGGTTCCAATTTTCTTATCTTAATGATTTGCTGAGGCTGTGCCCCCTTGAGAAAGATGCAAGTCTAGAGTATACTGTTATAGTTTAATCAGTTAGGAGGAAGCCATCATGACGAGAATAACGGTTCAGCTTGACGAGTCGAAGGCTGATCTTCTGCGTGAAAAAGCTGAGAAGTTTGGTCTGTCGCCCGATCAATTTGTTGCCGCTTCCATCGAAGACCTTCTAGCCCAGCCCGAGCCTGAGTTCGAAATGGCTATCCAGAGAGTTCTGTCCAAAAACAAAGAGCTTTATAAACGGCTGGCATAATGCGGTATCTGACTCTTTTTGAAGTCCTTGAACTGCATAGAAGGATAATTGCAAGCACCGGCGGTTCTCATGGTATTCGAAATTTGGCCGGCCTGGAAGCAGCCCTTGCCCAACCACGACTTACCTTTGACCAAGCTGATTTGTACCCCGACGTTGTGACCAAAGCGGCTGCAATCTGCTTTTCAATTATTATGAATCATCCGTTTGTGGATGGAAACAAAAGAGTTGGCCACGCCTCCATGGAAACATTCCTTGTTCTTAACGGCTACCAAATTCAAGCAGATGTTGATCAACAAGAACGTGTCATACTTCATCTTGCCGCTGGAAAAATAAATCGCCATGAATTTGCCTCATGGCTGAATGATCATATTGTGAGACTATGAGCGGTGGATACATATAGCGTCGACGAACCGAGCTTATACGTACCATCCAATTTTTTCTATTCATCGACCTCATATCCGATAGCCTTGTAACCGCCCACTCTTCTCTCATACATCCTGGTTGTAATAGGAATGTTGACATCCAGATAATCGTAAATGACTACTTCCTTTTTAGAATCGTAAAGTCGATGGAGCCGACCGGCATATTGAGCCAAAACGCCTTTCCATGAAACAGGGAGAGTCAAAAACAGTGTGTCCAGCCTCGCATCATCAAATCCTTCCCCCAGATACCTTCCAGTAGCCAAGATAACTCGCTCCTTATCATCTCCGAACGCTTGCATCCTTTCTGAAAGTGCAAGCCTTTGTTTTTTCCCCATCCCACCTTTCATAACAAGTACATTTTCAACTTTAGACTTTAGCAAGGTCTCTAACGTTTCAAGGTGTTCACGCCTTTCTGTTAGCAACACGGGAGACCGACCGCCTTTAACTGCTTTTACGACATCATCCACAATCATGTCGTTTCGTTCTTCATCACGGATCAAAGCCGCATACAATTCGTGAATTGCTAACGAATCCTTCATTTCTAAATGAGAGGGCAATCGGAAAGAAGTTTTTCGCACAACCACATTGTGTGTAAAAGGCCTTTTTTTAGCCTGCCTGCGGTCATCAACTTTGTATCGAATCGGTCCACAGTTCATAAAAATAATCGGGTGATGACCATCCTTGCGAACAACTGTCGCAGAAAGCCCTGTCACGAATTTTGCTTTGCTTTGGCGAGCAGCTATTTCAAAACTCCTGGCGGAAATGTGATGACATTCATCTACGACAAGATGCCCATAGTCGCCAACGATATCGTCCACGATTCCTTTTTTGCTCAAACTTTGAATAATTGCCACATCAATAATACCTGTCGGTTTTCGTTTCCCCCCTCCTATTTCCCCGATCTTTTTTGGATCAATGTCAAGAAATGTTTTTAATCGTTCTACCCATTGATCAAGCAACTGCCTTCGGTGAACCATTACGAGCGTATTTACCCCTCGCTTGGCGATTAAAAAAGAGGCTACCACCGTCTTACCGAATGCGGTTGAAGCAGACAGAACGCCCGTATCCTGTCGCAATAGTGCTTCCACTGCCTTTTTTTGCTCCGGACGAAGCTTTCCCTGGAACTTGACTTCAATCTGGCGCCCCTCATATCGCTCATCTTTCAAAGTTGTTTCGATCCCCAATGTTTGGAGTAGGGATATAACCTCATCCAAACATCCTCGTGGGATGCCGATATACTTTGGGAAGTCCTCACAGCAATGGATGATGCGAGGTTTGTCAAATGTGGGAAATCGCATGGCCTGGGCTTTGTAGAACTCCGGGTTTTGAAAGGCTGCAAGGCGGATCAATCGGTTTTTCAGTCCAGGTGGGAGAATTTGCTTTTCGATATATATCTGGTTTCCCAGGATCAATTCGATCTGTTTGGGCAAAGGCTCTGATATGGGAAGCGCCTTTCTATATCTGGAGGGCGGGTCGAGCCAAGGTTCGGTTTCATCCTCATCGGTAGCAACCATCCGCACACCAAGGATACCTCCACGCGTCGAGGCTTGGTTTACTATGGCCTCGACGTCAAAACGGGTCATGCGTTTTATGGAAGAAAGAAATGCCCATTGATCTTGATAAGAAACAAAGCCTTCATCCAGAAAAACGGAATTATCCTTTTCTCTTGGTTTCTTCTGAAGGGGCAAAGCGATTAGATTACCGAAACCACCTCTGGGCATCGTATCCTGACTTGGGAAGAAACGATCATAAGACTCAAATCCGATATCCGGCCGTTTTTCCATCGATTCGGTCAACATAAAGGCACCGAGTTGTCTTGCGAGCCCTGCAGGAATGGGTTCTGAAAAGAAAAACCAGATATGCCCTCCATTTCCTGAACGGGAACGTTCAACTACAGCAGGTACCTTATAAATTCTACAGGTATCCATATAGACAGCGACATCTTCTATCCATTCTTCTTTATCGAAGTCAACAGCCAGAAACCAGCACGTCTCATCCTGCAATAACGGATAAATCCCAATCGTGTAATCACGCGTCGACCGCTTCATGGAAACATCACGACCTAAAAGATGGCTTTTAATGACTTCATCTGTCACGGGAACGAAATCACGGGATTCGCAATCATGACATTTTATCTTTGGTTTCTTACATAGGCCTCTAATCCATTCTTTCCGGCAAACTGGTTGGTATCCGCTTTTCCCCGTCTTTTTGCTTTCAAATCTTCTTGGGAAAACATCTTCCCGGCCTCGGAAAAGGGAACGAAATAGACGAAGTTTTTCTTGCTCCGAGGACATGCTGGTAACTAAAGGTTCCCCAGAGGAAGCATTCCCTAAAAGTTGTTGGCTCCTTTGAGCCTTCAAGGACGATATCTTTGCAAGGGTCTCCGCCCGTTTGACCTCGAGTTTTTCAAGCTCTAACTCTGCAGCGGCAATCTCATGGTTTAATTTTGATATATTGCTCACAGGAATCCCTTTAAAAATGACTACCAACGATTGATTTTTGAATTTTATAATTTTTACAGAATATTATGTCAATATAGCTACGAAGCAGCTGCGCGTACGCGACCCTGAACTTCGGTCAGGTGCGCGCACAAACAGAATACAGATAACTTGCTGAAATGAAACGAATAGTGTTTTTCGAAGACTGAGATAATGGGAATTTTCAAGTTAATGGGCAACGTGATATCAAATACTTACATACAGTGATTTTGTCGGTGATTATCGAGAGGGATACAAAAAGGATACAAAAAACGGAAAATCAACAAAAACAGCGGAAAACCTATCTCGGTAATCCGCCGTTGTTATTGCCTTTTTTGGTCGGGGCGAGAGGATTTGAACCTCCGGCCCCCTGAACCCCATTCAAAAAGGTCGATATTTCAAGCCTTTTCACTCCTTTGCTTTTCTATTCAAAACCCCTTGACATTACCGCAAAAACAGCCTATTTGTCTACGCAGGACATTGCATGGTTTTTCACCCTTAACAGGGTCATTTTTGTACCCTATCTTGTCACCCGGCAAAACGCGAAGGAGGCCGTCAGATGGGACTTACAGACTTGCAGGTCAAAAAACTTGTACCCCGGAAAAGCCGTTTTGAGGTGTCGGACGGAAAAGGGTTGTGCATCCGGGTCACGCCGAAAGGAACAAAGACGTGGATTTACAGGTATCAGTTTAAGGAGATGCCCCGGCGGATGTTCCTGGGCCAATATCCCGGGATAACCCTTGCTGATGCAAGAACGAAGCACGGCGAAGCGATGCAAGAGCTTCAACGGGGCGTCGACCCTGGAGCGCGACAAAAAGAGGCAAAGCAAAAGCTGAAGGCGGCACCAACCATGCGCGACCTTGTGGGCGAGCTATTTGAAACCGAATTGAGGCATAAGCGGAGCGGCCCCGAGACAAAGCGGTTGCTTGAAAAGGACGTTACCCCGGTGTGGGGGAAGCGCAAGGTTGCAGACATCAAACGGCGCGACATCGTCCTATTGCTGGACCGGATCGGAAAGCGGGGTGCGCCTATCACTCGCAATCGGGTACATTCAGCATTGACCAGACTGTTCAACTTTGCGGCCGAACGGGGCATCATCGATGATTCACCTTGTACGCGGATCCGCAAGCTACCAGAGGGGCACAAAAGCCGGGTGCTGACAGATAACGAGCTAAAGGCGTTGTGGAAGGGGCTTGACCTGAAAAACGAGGATGTGGATGTGTTCTGGACCACAAAATTGGCTTTGAAGTTTCAAATGCTGAGCGGTCAGCGGTCGGGTGAAATCTGCGGCATGACCTGGGGCGAGTTGGATTTTGAAAAAGATACATGGACTGTTCCGGCGACCCGGATGAAAAACAAAGCGCCTCACGTCTTGCCGTTGACTCCAACCATGAAAAAAATCTTCGGCCAGGCCCGGGAACTGTTTGGAGGCGAGGCGGATTTTGTGTTTCCTTCTCCCAACAATGAAGGGAAACCTATTACGGCACACAGCCTTTCAAGAGGTATTCTGCGCCACAGAGCGGAACTAGGCATCGACGCCAACCCATACACGCCTCACGACATCCGGCGGACAGTGCGGACACGACTTGCGGAACTTAAAATTGACGATGTTGTCGCAGAAAGGCTGATGGGCCACAA
>CAYSGJ010000096.1:0-23521 GCA_964430705.1 uncultured Desulfobacterales bacterium
GTGTTTTTTACAAAATCCTTTACGAATGCGGTTTTTCTTGGTATTGCTTTTTCGTCTTTTTACCATTTGGGTACCTCCTGTTGCAGTTTTTATGGTTCGGCTAAACCGTTACTGTAACAGGAATCCCAAATGGTTTTTTATTTTTCAAGACCTATTTCGTGCAAAATTCAGGTATCAAGCGGGTTCAATTGTCAGTCGAACGATTATCGAAAAAAAACAGGGACAATAACGATTTTTGCATTTGATAAAGGGCAAGGATTAAGTGAACATACCGCTCCCTTTGATGCCGTAGTATATGTCCTTGATGGCGAGGTGGAGATCGTCATCTCTGGAGAGGCACTCCGCGCAACTAGTGGACAAATGGTCATTATGCCAGCTAACGAGCCTCATTCCCTAAACAGTATAACATCGTTCAAAATGTTATTAGTAATGATACGTTCTTGATTCATAAATGAATACACTGCCGCGTGTATGTTACATGATATATCGGGCACGTTTCCCTTCGGGATTTTTCATTTTGTTGTTTCCAACGTTAGGCTGACCTGCCGGGGCGTAGCGGCAGCGCAGCACCGGTCAGTGTCCAACGCCATGTTGGGCGCCGGAGTTATCCGCTTTAAGCCCGCCAAGAGGCAACGGCTTAATAGCATTCAGGGCGTCGAACTCGGATTTCTTGGCAAAATAAAGATCCCATCTCAGCTGAACATTCATCCAGAAGTCTGCTGACACACCAAAAACCTTTCCAAGCCGTAAGGCCGTACTTGGGGTAATCCCACGCCGCCCGTTGATAATTTCATTTATGCGTTGATAAGGAACTTTTATGGCCGTAGCTAAATCTCGCTGGCTTATGCCCATTGGCTTCAAAAACTCCTCCAACAGCATTTCGCCGGGATGGGTTGGTGCCCTATGAGTAGGTATCCGTATCATTGTAGCTCCTCATTGTTGTATCTATGAATGATAATCTGCAATTTCAACATCCATGGGCCCGGTTTCGGTCCAAATGAAACAAATGCGATATTGATCGTTTATGCGGATGCTGTATTGCCCCTTTCTGTCACCCGACAGCGCCTCCAATCGATTCCCGGGTAAAACACGCAATTCATCAAGAGTCAGGACAGAATCTAGCCGATCAAGTTTTCTAAATGCAACCTCCCAGAGGTTTTGGGGACAAATTTTCCTGGTAGCTTTGGTTGAACGGCCGTTGAAAATTTCCTCCGTTGCTTTGTTTTTGAAGGATTGTATCACAAAATATCAATAGCACGGCTATCATGCTTATTCAAGTTAAGTTTTTCTGTTATGGTTCAACGCCCACAATCACCTGGGAAAGATAGGAAACGGGCATTGATATACGATTGGCATGATTAAGCGAAGGAAATATTTGGATTTGGGACGTCCCGGATATCGCGTTGGTGTTTGATAATTCCGTCGAATACGGATACGATTGAGCCGTTTTGATGCCCTGATTACCAAAATTTCATCGGGCCTTGGGCGGCATGGGGCTGCTCGCAGGCCGGGGGCGAGAGCACCGCAAATCCCTTACAAATCCAAGAATGATGATTATAATAAAAAAATTGGTGAAACGTGTAAAGGGCGGTCGTTTCCCGTCCTGAGGTTGTTTTGACATAGGATCGGACCCGTTTTCGACAGAAAAAGAATCTTCCCATGTGTACATGGTTGTGTTTGCGCCGCCTTCACGTCGTCCAGTGGCGGCTATTGTTTCGGTTGGGCATTGTCAGTTCCGTCGTCTTTTCCATCTGGGGCGTTGCTCTGGTCGTGGGCTGCCAGCCGTTCAGGCCCCAGGTGCGTCCGCTGGACCAGGGACTTCCGAGTCAATTTTCCTTATATTCAGGAGATGCCGATTCGGGTTGGCGTTGGTGGGAGAGCTTCCAGGATCCGGAACTGAACCGATTGGTAGAGGACGCCCTGGCCGGGAATTTCGATATCCAGCAGGCCTGGGCCCGCTTGCAGCAAGCCCGGACCCTGGCCGTGCAGGCCGGCGCCGACCGGTTCCCGGACCTGACCGGCAGCGCCGATTATCTAAAGGGGCGGCAGCGTTCGGCCGGCGGCGTTGAAAACGGTTATGAAAATGCCGGCGTGGGACTGGTCAGCCGGTATGAGATCGATTTGTGGGGCCGCGTGCAGGCCCGGCAGCGTTCGGCCCGGCTGCGGGCAGAGGGCTCGCGCCAGGACTTGAACGCGGCCGCCGTGACCATTGCCGCGGAGGTAGCGCGCCTTTGGGTCGGCATTCTAACCCAGCGTATGCAGCACGCCCTGCTGCAGGAGCAGTTACGTACCAATCGGATCCTGCTGGAGCTGGTGGAGCTGCGCTTTCGCAATGCCCTGGCCTCGGCCCTTGACGTCTATCAGCAGAAGCAGCTTGTGGACAATGTGCTGGCTGAAATACCGCTCGTCGAGCAGGAAGAACAACTGCTTCTGCACCAAATGGCGGTGCTGGCGGGCAAGCCGCCGAGCGCCGAGCTTCGCATTACCGGTAATCGGCTGCCCGAGCTCGCCCCGCTGCCGCCAACCGGGCTGCCCGCTGATTTGCTGGCCGCCCGCCCGGATGTGATGGCTGCGGGGTTGCGTCTGCAGGCCGCCGACTGGCAGATTGCCGAGGCGCGTGCTAACCGTTTGCCGGCGCTGAGCCTGACCGGTCGGACCCGTTACGGTGAAGGTGAGTTGGAGGCGCTTCTCGATAACTGGCTCCTGAGTCTGGCGGCCAATCTGATTCTCCCCCTGATCGATGGCGGCCAGCGCCGTGCCGAGGTGGATCGAACCCGGGCCGCGGCCGAAGAGCAGTTGGCGGCCTACCGGGGGGCCGTCTATACTGCCGTCAAGGAGGTGGAAGACGCCCTTGTTCAGGAGACCAAGCAACGGGAGCACATCGTGCGTCTGGGCCAGGTTGCCGATACTGCCCGAAAGGCCCTGGAAGAGGCCGGCGTTCGCTATCGAAAGGGACTCAATGACTATCTGCCGGTGTTGACCCAATTGCTCTCGGTGCAGAACCTCGAGCGTGACCTGATTCGCAGACAAGCCAATCTGCTTGCGACCCGGGTCGGACTTTTTCGCGCCTTAGGCGGCAACTGGCCGAATGCGTTGCCGCTTCCCGAACCGGATACGAAGGCAAATAACAGAGCGGGAAGTATGGTAAATGACTAACGACGTTCAGCAACAATTTCACAAGGCCGACAAGTCGCCTTCGGTGAGGTGGTGGAAACGGGCGATCCGCGTCCTGATCGCCATTGCCATTGTGGCCGTGGGGGTGGGTGTCAGCGCATATTTAAAAAAAACCGCCCCCACAACCCCGAAACGGCCGCCGGCCAAGTGGGTGCCTCTGGTGGAGGTGCAGACCGTTACGCCGCAGCGCCACCAGATAGTGGTCAAGGCCATGGGCACCGTGATCCCGGCCCTCAGCGTGAAACTGCAAGCCCGCGTGGCCGGCCAGGTGATTTACGTACACCCTGAATTTACCGACGGCGGGTTCGTGCGCAGCGGCGATCTGCTCGTGCAGCTAGAGGATGATGACTACCGGCTGGCCCTGGCCCAGCGCGAGAGCGAACTGGTCAATGCCAAATATCAACTTGCATTGGAACAGGGCCGCCAGCAGGTGGCCCAACGGGAGTGGCAGCTGCTCAAGGGGCCTGCCGAAGAGGAGTCCGATCTGGCCCTGCGAAAGCCGCACCTGGAGAAGGCACAAGCCGATGTGACGGCGGCCGAGGCAGCATTGCGCAAGGCAGCCCTGGACATGGAGCGCACCCGGATCAAGGCCCCGTTCAATGCCATCGTGCGCAGCCGGTCGGTGGAGGTGGGCTCCCAGGTAGCGCTCCAGCAGACCTTGGCTGAACTGGTCGGCACCGATCTCTACTGGGTTCAGGCGACCCTGCCGGTGGAACGTCTCGACTGGATCGCCATTCCCCGGAAGGCCGGTCAAAAAGGAGCTCAGGCGCGCATCCGCTACAACAGCGATTACGTGGTCGAGGGAAGGGTTGTGCGGCTTCTGGGGGATTTGACCGATGGGGGCCGAATGGCCCAACTTCAAATCGAAGTCAAGGACCCGTTAGGGCTTGGGGCATCGGATATGCGACGCCCCCCGCTGCTCATCGGAGAATATGTCCGCGTGGAGATCGATGGCCGCCATCTGGAGAACGTTTTCGCCGTATCGCGCAACGTTCTGCGCGACGCCGACACGGTCTGGCTGCTTGATTCCGATCAAAAGCTGGAAATACGCGGCGTCACCCCGGTCTGGCGCGATGCCGAGATCGTCTTGTTGCAGGACCACCTGAAGGCCGGCGATCGCCTGATCGTATCCGATCTGCCGGCGCCCGTGGCCGGCATGGAGCTTCGCCTGGAAACGCCGGATGCCCAAAAGGAACGCCCGACGGAAACCAAACCCACGGATCTCTGATGTTGAACGGCGCGTGCCGGTTCCATCAACGCCAGGAGTTATCATATGGACAACCCTTCGGCCACCAACGACACACTACCCAAAGGCCCCATTCTCTGGATGGCCGGCCATTCGGTGGCTGCCAACCTCCTGATGGCCGTGCTTCTGATCGGCGGTCTGCTTTTCAGCTTCCAGATCAAAAAAGAGGTGTTCCCCGAATTTGCACTGGACATCGTCAACATCACCGTAGCCTATCCCGGAGCGAGTCCCGAAGAGGTCGAGCGCGGTATCATTCTAGCTGTCGAGGAGGCGGTCAGCGGGCTGGAGGGGATCGAAAAGGTATCCTCCGTGGCCAGGGAGAGCAGGGGCACCGTGACGGTGGAGATGCGCGAAGGGGAGGACATCCAGCGGTTGGCCCAGGAGATCCAGGCCGAAGTCGATCGCATCACTTCGTTCCCCGAGGAAGCCGAAGATCCGTCAG
Source organism: uncultured Desulfobacterales bacterium (assembly GCA_964430705.1). Classification (GTDB taxonomy): domain Bacteria; phylum Desulfobacterota; class Desulfobacteria; order Desulfobacterales. Next base: position 4,863 of record CAYSGJ010000096.1, read on the forward strand.
TGACCATTGCGGCCCCCAAGCGGCCGGTGGTTTCCATGGCGCTGTACGGCGATCAGGACGAACGCACCTTGCGTACCTATGCCGAATTTATCCGGGACCGGTTGCTGCAGCACCCAGAGATTACCCAGGTGGAGCTGGAGTCGGCCCGTGACTTTGAAATCGCCATCGAGATTTCACAACGCACCCTGCGCACCTACCATCTTACCCTGGCCGAAGTGGCCCGACGCATTCGGGCCGCCAGCGTGGATCTGCCCGGCGGGGCCATCAAGGCCGCTTCCGGGGACGTGCTGTTGCGCATGAAGGAACAGCGCGATGTGGGCAGCGAGTTTGGACGCATCCCCATCCTCACGGCCGAGGACGGCACCCAGATCCTGCTCGAGGATATCGCCACCATCAAGGACGGATTCGAAGAGACCGATTTCAAAACGACCTACAACGGGCAGCCGGCGCTGATGATCGAGGTCTACCGGGTCGGCGACCAGACCCCCATCACGGTCTCCGGCGCGGTCAAAGCCGTGGTGGCCGACCTGGCGCAGACCCTGCCCCCCGGCCTTTCCGTGGACTTGCGCAATGATCGCTCCGACATCTACAGTCAGCGCTTGGGGTTGTTGATGAAAAACGGCTACATGGGATTGGGTCTGGTTTTCATCCTGCTGGCCCTGTTTCTGGAGCCGCGACTGGCCTTTTGGGTCAGCCTGGGCATCCCCATCTCGTTTCTCGGATCGCTGCTGCTGCTTCCGATCGGGGATGTGAGCATCAACATGATCTCCATGTTCGCTTTTATCGTGACCCTGGGCATCGTGGTGGACGACGCCATCGTGGTGGGCGAAAATGTCTACACCATGCGCCAGCAGGGACAGTCCTGGTTTGCGGCCGCCGTCAACGGTGCGCGCGATATTTCGATGCCCATCGGGTTCAGTGTGCTGACCAACATGGTGGCCTTCTTACCTATGTTTTTTGTGCCGGGGTTTATGGGTAAAATCTTTCGCCAGGTGCCCATTGTGGTGATATCGGTTTTCACCATTTCACTGGTGGAGAGCCTGTTCATTCTGCCGGCGCACCTCGGGCATCAAAAGGGGAACCGGACGCCGCTTGTGCTTCAAGGAGTTGTGTCGCTGCAAAAACGGTTCAGTGGCGCCTTCATGCGGTTTGTCCGCAATGTTTACGGCCCTTTTCTGGCCCTGGTGTTGCGCTGGCGCTATGTTTCATTTTCCATCGCCGTGGCCGTGCTGCTCGTCTCCATCGGTTATATCCGCAGCGGCAGGATGGGATTCGAACTCTTCCCCAAAATCGAATCCGATTTCGCCATGGTGACCGCCACCCTGCCTTTTGGCAGTGCATTTGAACGGACCAACGCTGTCGAACGTCGTCTGGTCGAGGCGGCCAAGGCGATCACTGCCGAAAGCGGCGAAGAGGAGCTGGTCGAGGGGATCTACGCGGTTATTTTGGGTAATGTGGCCGAGGTGCGCGTCTACCTGACGCCGCCCGAGCAACGCCCCATCTCCACGACCGCCTTTACTCAACGATGGCGGCAGCGCGTCGGCGCCGTGCCGGGTCTGGAATCGCTCAAGTTCGAATCCGATGCCGGTGGGCCCGGAAGAGGCTCGGCCATTTCCATCGAACTCAGTCACCAGGACATTCGGACCCTGGAAAAGGCCGGCGCCGAACTGGCCGCGGCCATGTCATACTACCCCACCGTGATGGACGTGGATGACGGGTTTTCCCCCGGCAAGCGGCAACTCGATTTTCAGGTGCGCCCCGAAGCGCGAAGCCTGGGGCTTCAGGCCGGCGACATCGCCGACCAGTTACGGCATGCCTTCCATGGCGCCCAGGCACTGCGCCAACAGCGCGGGCGCAACGAGGTGAAGGTGATGGTGCGTCTGCCCAGATCCGAGCGCATGTCCGAATACTATCTCGAGGAGATGATGCTGCGCACGCCGGGCGGCGGGGAGATGCCGATAGGGGCCGCCGTGGACATCAAGCGCGGCCGGGCCTACACGGATATCAACCGGCGGGACGGTAGACGGGTCATCACCGTGACGGCCGATGTCGAGCCGCGCAGTCAGGCCGATCTGGTGCTCACCGACGTGATGCGCACCGCATTGCCCGAACTGCAGCGCAAATACGCAGGGCTGAACTATGGTCTGGAGGGTCAGCAGGCCGACCTTCGCAAGAGCATGCAGGCGCTGGTCAAGGGCGAGCTACTTATATTGCTGGTGATTTTCGCGGTCCTGGCCATCCCGCTCAACAGTTACGTTCAGCCGGCCATCATCATGGCCTCCATCCCCTTTGGTATCGTGGGCGCCATGATCGGCCACCTGATCATGGGGTACAGCCTCAGCCTTGTGAGCATGTTCGGTGTCGTCGCGCTGACCGGTGTGGTGATCAACGACTCACTGGTGCTTATCGACATGGCCAACCGCCATCGCCGAGACGGCAAGATTGCCTACGATAGCATCTTGCAGGCCGGGCAGATGCGCTTCCGGCCCATCATGCTTACCACCCTGACCACCTTCGGCGGCCTGGCCCCCATGATTTTCGAAACCTCCCGCCAGGCGCGTTTTCTCATTCCCATGGCCATTTCACTCGGTTTCGGTGTGGTTTTTGCCACGGTGATCACCCTGGCCCTGGTGCCATCCATCTATCTGATCTTGGAAGATTTAAAATGGGGCGCCCGCCGGTTATGGACCTTTCTGGGCGGTGCGCCTGCGGACGAGTAAAGCCAACGGCTGCTGCAATCCTTGACCCCTTTTCTCCAACTATATTGGAGAAGAATCTTCCTTATTAATTATCTGTTTCAAATCCTCATCAAGAAGATTCCAAAGATGAGGATGGCTTTCTATCAAACGGGCAATATCTCCAAGATCTTTGAGCTTTTTGCTTTGCCTTCTTTCCGTATCTCGCCAAGCTTTAACTTTTCCTCGCAAGGTGTCTTCCAATGATGCTACACGCATCAAAATTCCATGTATGTCAGCAGGAACAGACCGGCTTGGGAAGTCCTTATAAAAATCCTCCGTGCTCAATTGAATGCTCACTTTGGACTGGCCACGGAAATTGATTGACCATGCAAAACGTTCTGATTTAAATCCAGCCTCTTCAAGAAGCTTCCTTGCAAGTTCGACTGATTCTGTGGCAACTACAAAATCTACATCTCGGGTAACCATGGGTTCCTCGGCCCAATGATTAACGGCCAACCCTCCTATAGCGCACCATTCAAGATCCGCTCTTTCAAGACAATCGACAAGGCGCATGACATCATTTGTGCCACCTGCTGTCTGCCAGTCATAAAATTTCTTTGGAGTCATGTTGTGCTCCTTTAATGGGTGACCCCGAATGCACAATCGTCAATATCCACACTTGTTCCCCGAAATATTACAGATTTGTACTTATTCATACAATAATTTTGTATTCATAGGGTCAATTCCCAAAAAGAAGCAGGGTCGGGTCTTCATTATTAATGATTCTTATTCTTGATGGTCTCGCAAAAAGTCGATTTTGCTCTCTCCGTAAGCATTTTGGGCGCTCCCGAGCCCTTCAGCTAAAATGCAAAAACTCGCGCTAAAGCCCCGGACGTCCCTCGGTGTTTTCCGCCGCCCTTTGGAATTTTCGGAGCTGGCCTTCGTAATATGACCGGTCGTGCGTGTCCTTGGCCAAGGCCTCCCGGATCGCATCGATTGCCTTCTCGTACAATCCGTTGATGAAATAGCTTTCGGCCAGTGTATCCAGGATATGCGGTTCCGGGCTCAGGGCTGCCGCCTGCCTGGCGAGCAACAACGCTTTGGCGGGATCGCGGTATTCCTGCGTGTCGCAAGTGGCATAAATCCATGCCAGGTTGTTGAGTGCTTCGGCATCGAAAGGATTGAGCTCGATCGCTTTGGTGTAGGCGGCGATGGCCTTGTCATAGGCTTCGTTCTCATAGTGCAGGGATGCGAGCATGGTATAAAGGCGCGGATTGTCGGGCGTTTGTTCTATTTCTTTGATCAGTACCGTCTGTAGAAAATGGCTGTTTAGGGTGTGGCCCATCCGTCCAAAATTCATCGTGTAGCCCAAATATCCGATTGCAAAAAGGCCAACAAGGAAGACCCCCACACTGCGCCGTAGTTTTTTGTCGTGTCGAATAATCCAGCGTCTGTCCAATTCGCTTTTTCTCAGAAAATCGATGCGTTGGCGAATGCTGAAATGGTGCCAGCTTGGCCGGTCATGGGCGTGGCCGCTATGCGTGGCTATTTTTTCCAAGGACGAGACAAGTCCGTGGCTGTTTCCCAGCAGACAAAAGGCGTAGAGATCCGCCTGGCGTTCACAATTTCGCATGAAATAGCCGAAGACGAAGCGAAAATACACCAAAAGGATGGCCGCCATGGCTATGGTAAAAAGGATCGAGGTAAGGCTTTGCATTTCGGCTCTAAGGCCTTCGAACACTGGGAAGGCGAGGTTTGCGTATAATAAGGCGTAGAGAACAAGGTCGAAAACCGCATAGGAAAGCACAATAAACCCTATAAAAAAGACGAGATAGAATAACAAATGCTTTCTTTTGATATGACCGATTTCGTGGGCTACCACAGCATCCAGTTCCTCGTCATTGAGGATTTGCAGGAGGCTTTCGGTCACCAGGATATATCGAAAGTGCTTCACAAGTCCCATGACGCCCGCTGTCAGCAGCCTTCCTTCGAAGATCGGCCATATAAGGATATTGTTGTATCCAAGCCCTGCTCTTGCACACATGCTTTCAATCTGTTGCCGTTTTGGGCCGGGCGGCAGGGGGCGGCACCGCCAGAAGACCCTGATCAAAGAGGGCGCCACCACTACGAGCACTAACAGGAAAGCAGTGAAAAACACGATTTGGCCTTCCGGCCGCGCCAGCAGATCCTTAGGAGCTTGGTACGGCAAGTGGTGGATGATATCGATCAATATGGAGATCAGAAGCCATGGCAGAATAATAGGGAAATTGAACAGCACATTGGAAATCACATAGGATTTCCTTGAGATATTTGCCTGAAAAAGCCGAGCATACGGCCTATATGCAAATGTCCATATGATGACGAGATGCAAAGTGAACAGGGCAATAAACAGCAAGGCGATCAAGGTCGGCGATGCGGACAGTACAGGCAGATCCGACACAAAAAGCCTTATGTTTAACACATAGACATGTATTGCGAACATGATAATGGCCATGATGGCCTGTCGCGTGCAGAGTCGGTCGAATCGGCCGTGCAGCCCGCGGGCGCCATTCATGTCGGCTTTCGCGGACAAGGCGTGGAAGACGCGTCGCGTGGAGATGATGAATATGGACAGCAGGGCAAAAAAGAGGGCGCAAGTTTCAAAGGAGCCAAGGTAGGGCTCTTGTGGCGGAACATATGTCGAGTAAATCAGCAGTACCAGGATAAAATAAATAAAATTGCCGTACATTTTCCATTACTTTCCAAGGGGAATCGTTTGCAGGAAGGCTTCATTGGAGGGGTGTTTTTCGAGGGCCTGCAAAAGGGAGGTCATCGCATCTTTGGGGCTCCTGCCTGCAAGTCCCCGTCGCATCAGGGTCAACCTCCGGATGTCGTCAGGCTCGTAAAGCCGTTCTTCTTTTCGCGTGCCGCTTGCTGATATGTTCACTGCGGGAAATATCCGTATTTCAGCAAGCGCCCGGTCCAAAACAATTTCACTGTTTCCGGTACCCTTGAATTCTTCGAATATAAGCTGATCCATTCGTGAGCCTGTGTCGATCAAGGCCGTGGCAATAATGGTGGCCGATCCGCCTCCCTCGATATTCCTGGCGATGCCAAAAAAACGGCGCGGAATTTCCAAAGCCCGGGAGTCCAGGCCGCCGGAAAGGGTCCGGCCCCGGCCTCGGCCTCTCAGATTGAATGTCCGTCCCATGCGCGTAAGGCTGTCCACCAGCACCACGATATCCCGCCCGCATTCAAGCTCAACACGGATGTGGGAAAGTACCAGTTCGGCCAGTTCCGTATGTTCTTTTATTGTTTGATCGCTGGAACTGGCAACGACTTGTGCTTCTACAGCCCTTTGAAAGTAGGTCACCTCTTCGGGGCGTTCATCGATAAGCAATACCAGAATTCGTGCTTGGGGATGGGACGCCCGGATCGATCGGGCGATCTGCTCTAAAAGTGTGGTTTTTCCAGCTTTGGGTGGAGAGACGATCAACCCTCGGGTGCCTCTGCCGATAGGCGCCACCAAATCTACGACCCGCATACTCATCTCACCGGTGGCTCCCAGGTTAAAACGTTCGTCGGGATCAACGGCGGTGAGTCGTGTGTATGGTGTTCGTTTTTGAAACGCCTCCGGCATTAATCCGCAAATCGATTCTACGGTGGCCAGTTCCGCCCCCTTTTTGCCTTTTTTCCCGGTCCCGGACACGTAGGCCCCTTCCACCAGCCCAAACTGTCTGACGAGTGCGGCCGGCACCGCAACGTCCTCTCGGCTTGGGCGCAGATTGCTGGACAGGCTGCGAAGCACGCCGTGCTTTTTGGCAACGGGTTTGAATACGCCGACAACACTTTCTGACACAGTCATGGATTTTTGCTCCAATAGTTTTACGGGAAAGAACAAACGGCCTTATGAATAAACATATCACATTGAAAGATAGGGGCGTACCTTGTAAATGGTTTCCTTGCGAATGGATACCGTACCCGGTTTGGCCCCGCGGGGCTTGGTTACAAATCGCGCTTTTGTGCATGCCACCGACACGACGCCGGCGTTTTTGGCCTTGCTGTGATAGGCTGCGATGGCGGCAGCGTCCTTGAGGGTCTTGCGGTCCGGGGCCGCCCCAGGTTTGGCCCTCAGGATCACGTGACTGCCCGGCATGCCGCGAACGTGAAACCACCAGTCATCGGGTTTTGCCGCTTTGAGACTCAAATGGTCGTTATCTTCGTCCGATTTTCCTGCCAATACAATCCATCCGCCCGGCAGTTGATATTCAAAAGCATCAGGTTTTTTTTGTTCACAATCTATTTCCGTAGGTTTCATAATCGTTTTCTACGCAACAAGTCGGGTTGGCGACAGATGCGGGATTCTAGGCGCCGGTCTTTGTTTAAAACCTGCGTTTCTTTTTCTCTCCTGCGCCCAGGGCGTCTCGTTATTGCCTTTCCGGGTTTTTCGGCGTTCGGAATTGTCTGATCTTGTGGAGCCCTAATCCATATAAACCCGATTTTGAGGCGGCCTGGGCGCCGGAGAATCAAAGTCGGCCGTTTCAGGGGCGGCCGTTTACCAAGCGTTTGCCGCCGATAATGACGGATAGCCCGGCAGGACGACCATTTGGGACCGCAGGGCTATGGGTTGGGCAGCACGGCCAACCGTTCCTTGCTCTTATCCGTGTATATTCCGCTTTTTTTCAGGGTGATGCAGGTGATTTCGCTTTGGCTGTTGAAGCGTACCGGGAGGGCGACGGTTCCGGTTCCCTGCCCGGTGTATCCTTGCATATCCCCGTGACGCCACAAACCCCTGAAAAATCGGCGTCCGTGACACAGATGGGTGATCAACGGGATGCCGCCCGGAAGACATATCTGCCCACCATGGCTATGACCGCACAAATATAAACTATATCCATTATCTGCAGCCACATCAAACAATTCCGGGGTATGAACCAAGGCGAGCTTAAACCCGTCGCCGGTTTCCTCCAAGGCGCTTAGGGCTTGATCTGTATAATAGTAATTCGGGTCATCGATTCCAGTGACCGTGATCTGCATGTTTCGCCTGTAGATAGCCGTTGTTTCATTGGCCAAAACCCGAATGCCCATATCTTCCAGATGATCCACCATAAGATAACTGTCATGGTTTCCCAAAACGGCCAGGATACCGTCTTTAGCCTGAATCGCATCCACAATCCTTTGCATGGGCGCCAGCATGGCCTTAAATGTGCCATGGGTCCTTTCACGATAATCGCCTGTCAACACGCAAAGATCGTATTGACGCTGTCGAATAGTCTCGCACACGATATGTTCGATGGGCTTGCCGCCGTCGAGGTGCAAATCCGTTAAATGGAGAATGCTGTATCCGTCAAAGGCCGGCGGTAGTTTGTTGAAAGCGAGTTCAATATCTTTTACCACAATATTGGTCGCATTGCGATACCCTGTTTGATACATTCCGACGATCTTGAGGAAAAAGCCGAACCCCAGAATCATCCGCTCGAAAAGTGTCCAATGACTCCTGCTCCTTTTACCATAGCGTTTGTGTTTATAGTTATCCCGTTCCAGGACCGAACGGGTGGCAGCCCAAATTCTTCGATGTTCTCCTTGTCTTTGCAACGCTTTCATGTCTGTTTTTTTTGCGTACATAAAAAAACATCCTCCAATTGAGATTGCCTGCAGCGCAAGCGCTCTTCTGCGGCGTCCCGTCGTGATGTTGTTCCTCAGGGAAACGGGGACAATCGGGTGTCATTGGACGTTTCCCGTTCGGTTCCCATACACGCTTTTACGACTGCTTCGGTGTGGCTGCCATGCCGTTGATTTCCCGCGGGTGGCTTTGTTATTGTTTGCACCAAAGGCAATACAACACACTAGCCAAAAGCCCTCATCATTAAAGGGATCGCCACAAACGTGCCTGCGGTGCTTCCAATGTTCGTAAATACTACGACCAGCAAGATCCTGGTAATCTTATTTCTCCAAAAACCTCTCATGGACAAAATGTCTTTGCCCAGACCTTCAAAATCCCGAACCTTTGGTTTTCCCACAAAGACTTCCACCAGGCCTGCGACCCAGCCGGCAGCGAGCATGGGGTTGAGCGATGTTACAGGTGAGGCGGCTATCGCCGACAAGATGGTCAATGGATGGGCAAATGCCAATCCGGCGCCAAGACCGGCCAATACGGCATTGGCCAATATCCACCACGTGATCATCCGAGTTCCGGCCGCGGGACCTGCGGCAAAAAAGCCAAAGACCATCAACCCGACGATAAGAGATGGGATTGCCCACTTCAGGAACCGGATCCATTTGCTTTTCGGCGGCATTTCGTCCAGGGCATTGATATCTACAGGGCTGTTCCAATATTTCTTGATGCCCGGAACGTGTCCGGCCCCAACCACAGAGACGATCCTGTTGCCTGGAGCGGTCCTTGTTTTATGCGCCAGATATTGATCTCTTTCATCTATCAAGATTTCCCGCAGCTCAGGAAGGACTTCCCCGATTTCCGAGAGCAATGCCTCCAGGACGTCCTGTTTTTTCATCCTTTCCACATCTTCTTGTTTAATCTTGTCTACTTCTCCCAAGGATACAACCAGCTGGCTGATCAGTTTGACTTTGGTCCACAGGCCCATGTGGTGCCAGGTCCTGGCCAGGGTTGTTCGGATGTCCCTGTCCGCCAGGTGAACCCGGGCGCCGATCTTCTCAGCGGCTTGAATGGCTCTTAGCATCTCTTCTCCCGGCATGATTCCCAGATTTTTGCCGATTCGTTTCTGAAAAGATGCGAGCATGAGATTCGACAATAGCAAAAAGGCTTTTTTCTCTTTGATGACCTTCAAGAGGTCCATGTCTTTCCAGCGATCCTTTTTTGTCAGGGCTTCGTATCGGGAACGGCACAGTTCAACGCAAACCGTTTCGGGTGTTTCCTCTTCGATGATCTGCGTGACCAACGCGGCGCTTTCTTCAGATACATGGGCTGTTCCCAGGAGGGCGATCTGTTTGTCGTTACAACAAAGCCGGTGAATATTGCTATTGCTTGTCATTATTTTGATCTGTCCTTTGTCGAGCTATACCAAGAAGCGAAGCATGCAACGCGGTTTTATCCGATGATCTCCAAAAAAAACGTCAAGTACGGCCATGATGCGGTTTGCGGATTTGTCCGACAAGCCCGGAATCCAAGCTGTGGGGATATCAATGGCTAATACCGATTTTTTTTCCTTGAAATCTTGCCGATCAGCAATCCGAGAAAGAACACGCCGCTACCGGCCAGGAACCAATAGATGATCTCATTGCGTGTCAGGCGTTGGTTGTCTTGCTGTAGCGCATCGACCTGAGCTTTCAGGTCCTTATTGATAGAGACCAGAGTCTGATTCGTTGTCTTAAGGCTGTCTCGTTCTGCTATCAACCCTGCCACGTTTTTGGATTCCTCCAAAAAGGTTTCGTGTTCACGAATCAGTTCGTCGAGTTTCTGCTTTGCGCCCAGGGCTTCATCTTTCCACCCGGCCAGGCTTTTCTCCAGTTCTTCGATCCTTAAGCCCTGGCTTTTCTTTTCATCCTCGAGTTTTCCGTATGCCGACCTGCCGGCGTTTTCCAGTTCCTCAACTTTTGCCTTCAGTGCATCCAACTGTTTGTTCAGCCCTGCTATAATGAGCGGCTTTGGCGTGTCGCTGGTAAGGTACTGTTTGGCCACCCAACCCTTTTGGCCGTCTTCTGTCTGAATCTTAGCGAACTCTTCCGACTCTTCCAGCAGCTGGACCGGTGTATCTGATTTTAGTGTCCTGATGACCTTGTGTTCACTTCCAGGACCTTCACGGAGGGTGAGAATAAGGATATCCGTGATGTATTTTGTTTCACCTCGGCAGGTTGCCACGATCGGAGGGCTTATGAGAACGAGGCACAACAAGGCTGACGACAACCAATACCGATATTTTTTGACATGCATGTCAATCCCTCCAAAGACAGCCGCTGGTTTCAGGGCGCCAAGGCAATCACAAGCAGTTTGTGATGGGATTCGGCGATACCGTTTTTGTCCGGATGCGTTTAAAAGTGTTTATTAAAAACCATCTTGGCGCAATGCGGCCGTCATCCCGATAAAGCCGAAGCCAACTGGTTCAAAAAATTGCAAAAAGTGTGCCTGCCACAGGGTGGTGGTTGGAAGACTCCAAATTTTTCCGGCAAAGGCTGAAACCGGTTTCCCTGTATCGTGGTTATGCCTGAACCGGCGATGTTTCCGGCCGATATGGCTGTCTGTTCAGCGGCGATCCGCCGACAGCTTTTTGACACTGGTCCGACATGAAAAGTTGAGATCCCCTGTCAACTTGCCACAATATTTTTGGCAGTGGCACTGCACTTGCCGTCAAAAACCACCCCTTCGTCGATGAGCACTACCGGTGCATTGAGATCTCCATATACGCGCGCCGGCGGATGCAGTTCGATGCGTTCTGTGGCATTGATATTGCCTTTGACTTGTCCACTCACGGTTGCGGTGCGCACAAATATGTTGGCATCAATGACGGCTTCTTTCCCTACGATGATTGTGCCGCCGTCACTTTCAATGTTTCCGGAAAAATGTCCGTCCAACCGTACGGTGCCTGTAAATGTGAGGGTGCCTTCCAGCGTTGTCTGTGGCCCAAGAAATGTCTGTATGCCCTGTTCGGATTTTTTTGCCATGTCAAGCCTCCGTTGTTTTTCAAACCCACCTCCCAAAAAAGTAGGGCCTATCGTTATTGTTCAACATGTCCAATTGGTTGAGCAACTACCCGGCTTTATCAAGTATGGGCTTGCCGTCACCCGGGTACGCTTTATATCGGGGATCGTCGAGGTGTTTTGCAAAGACCTTGCAGCCTGATGCCCATGCCTGCTTGGCCAAACCGGAAACCCAGATTTTCGGTGGCTTGAAAGCGGGCCTTGTCTTGGTTTTTGGTTTGGGGCCGATGATTATCCAGTCAAAAGGTTCCAATGTTGGAAACTGAAGCCAAACGACCATGGGATCACAGGATACAAATTTGACGGCCGCTTCAAGTTGCCTGAAAATTTCTATAGCCGGTTTCACCTCTTTTTGTTCGTCGATCTTGGCGCCGATCCAGCAATTGAGAGGAAGTTGGAAATCGAGATACCGTTTTGGGTTTTTTGTCAGTAAGATGTAATTCCACTGGGGTGTATCCCGTACGATGTCCAACAGAATCTCGATATGTTCTTCTTCAACCCAATCGCCGAAGATGTCTCCCATGCAGCCGACCATAACGTTCCGGCTGCCCGAGATGTTAGCCTCGGGAATCGGCGTCTTATGGGGCGCATCAAAACGTTCGGGCCACAATCGGGGCATAAACGTGCCGAAAGCCTCTTTTCTTGTCCTTGAATAGAGAAGGCGCACCTTTTCTACGCCGGGACAATACCCGCAGTCGTATTCGCACCCCGTGATGGGGTTCCACTGCCATTTACACCACCTTTTGATCCTTTTGTCATCCTGTCGTTCAAACACGGCCATGGGCATATCTCAACATTCATGAGACGTTTTTGTTGAATAATGATTTTTTTCCTTTGGGTCTCTGTCCAAAGGGGCAAGCCTTGATACAGATACCACAAATGGGCGCGCCAATCTCCGGGAGTTTCTCGAACTCCTTGGTAAGCTTTTGGACGCAGCGGGCAAAAAACAAAGCTTCATTTCGGCTTTCGTAATGGCTTTTTGTATTTATGCCCTTGATGGCCTCAGCAGGGCAGGCGTCACGGCACGACATGCATCGTCCGCAGCGGTTTTTCACCGGGCCATCGGGCGTCAACGGGGCATCAGCAAGAACCGTCACGAGGCGGACCCGGGGACCGAATTCCGGTGTGATCAGGAGCAGATTCTTGCCCTGCCAGCCCAGTCCGGCCATTATCGCCACAGCCTTATGGCTGATGGCGCCGCGCCAAGTCTGCCTGTCCAAGACCTGGGATGCCGGGATAGGCAGGCTGACAAACCCGCTGTTTTCAAGTGTCCTGGCGGTCCGAAACGCTATTTCATCCAGCATCCGATTGACCGTTTGGTACACGGCGCTGTAAACGGGCGTTGGGCGGTCGACAATTGTTTCAAAGACATACCTGGGAAGCTGAACCGCTATGACGATAGCCCGGGGAAAGGGTTCAAGCAGGTCGGAAGGAATGGTTTTCAGTGCCTTCAAGGGCCTTGTGTCCGCAATCCCAATAAGATCAGCGCCCCAACCCCTTGCCTGTGCCTTGAGTTGTTGGGTGAGGTTTAAACCAGGGTTGCCGGTCGTCATGGGTGCTCCTTTTAAATCGGAAACAATCCATAGGCTCTGCCGATGGACATTGAAAAGACTCCACCGTTTCCACCGTTTCTGCAAATAGGGGGCTAGATCCTTTCCAATTGGTAGTTTCGGGCGCCCAGTCCGATTTTTTCTGCATAGTCCAGTTGGATTTCCCAGTCCACTTTGGGGTAGATGGCGCGAAACTTGTCTTGTCCCGGATTGAAATTCTTGGTCAGCAAAGAACCTTCCCGACCTTGAGCCTGGTTTACCAGATCGACCGAGGCCTGGTCGATGGCAACGGGATCCTGAGATGCCACGATGCCGATATCCGGGACGATGGGTGCATCGTTGTGTCCGTAACAGTCACAGGCAGGAGACACGTTGGTGATGAAGTTCAGAAAAAAAGCGGTGCTCTTTTTTTCTTTCAGGACACCGGCCGTATATTCCACCATGTTTTCCAGAAAGACAGGGATGGCTTGATTCCACTGAATCTGAATAGCCTGATTCGGGCAGACAAGAATGCATTCGCCGCAACCCACGCACTTTTTTGAGTCAATATTTGCCTTTTCGTCGGAAAGACGAATGGCGTGCTGAGCGCAATAGGCGACGCAATCTCCACAACCGACGCACTTTTTTCGAACCACCTTTGGGCTGACGGAGGAATGTTGGGCCAGCTTGCCCTTTCTGGAACCGCATCCCATTCCCAGGTTCTTGATCGTGCCGCCGAACCCGGACAACTCATGGCCCTTGAAATGAGCGACGCTGATGATGGCATCGGCCCGGACGATTTCAGATCCGATGTAAACCTTTTTGAACCGATTCAGATTTACCTCTACCGCTATTTCATTGCCGCCCCTGAGGCCATCGGCAATGATCAGGGGCGCACCTGCCACTGCGTAGGAAAAACCATTTTGGATTGCCGTGGTCAGGTGATCGATAGAGTTGCTGCGACTTCCCACGTACAAGGTATTCGTGTCGGTCAAAAAAGGCCTTCCGCCCAGGGCTTTGATCCCGTCCACAATCCGGCGGATGAAGATCGGACGAATGTATGCCGTATTTCCCGCCTCGCCGAAATGGAGCTTCACAGCCACCAAGGCATCTTTTTTGATTCTATCGGCCATGCCCGCAGCATTACAAAGGGCCTCGACCTTGGCAAGCAGGTTTTGCTTCGGGGTGGCTCTAAGATCCGCGAAATAGACGGTGCTTTTCATGGGTTTCCCTCCCTTAGACGATGACGGCTCTTTCAAATGCCTTTTGGCATAAAAAATCGATTGGCCCAAGTCAAGGAAAACCGGCGAGGCCGTCCCGGCGAATCCCTCTTGGGGAATGGTTGCAGGTCAAGGGTTGTAACGTCTTTTTGCCGGGCCGACGGTAATGCATGGACCGTATTATCATGACGATATCGGATTGTCTCTGATAGCAATGATCCGGACACGAAAAAAGGTGAAATCGACGCCCAGGCATTTGTAAAAGCCGGGAAGAAAGATCAACTCTCGCACCGTCCCGGTTTTCACTATCCCCCGCCAATAGGAGGAAAAATGCCGACTCTATCGCCGTCCTTGAGTGTGGCGGTCATGTCTTTTTTGATGCCGTTGACAAAGATGAGCTGCACCTCTTCCACGGGAACGCCCAAGGTATCCAGCAAATCCTGGACGCTCTGGCCGGAAGGCACGGCGAAGCGGTGTGCATCGGCAGGGGTCAGGTGTCCCAACGAGGCGAAGAGCTTGACGTGAAGGTGCATGGTCATGATGGAAGCCCCTTTTGCTACGTGTCATGTCTCCGTTGCACCATGGACAGCATGACGCGGTAGGGCCCGGGAGTGCCCGGCGGAACGAGGCCTATGCGATCTCCGTCTTTTAGCGCTTGGTCGCGTCGCACAACCGATCCGTTGACAAAGACGGCCTCCACTTCTTCTTGGCCAAGGCCCAAAGACGCTACAAAATCCCTTGCGGTAGTGCCATCAACTACTTCCACGGCAACGTTTGTACAGGGCAGGTTCTTCATGTTGAGTTTTTTTTGAAGAAAAGAAAATGCGTTGAAGATGATGGTTGCCATGTCTCGGTCCGTGTTGGATGTGCACACCGAAAGAGTCCTGCTCAAAAAAGCAGGACTCTTGGTTTCTGCCGTTCGGGTTGTTCGATCTCGTGCCCGGTCAGGCGGTGTTTGTTTAGCCGAACTGCTTTGCCTGCTGCAATTCTTCTTCCGTGAAATCCCACGTGGTATTGTGCGGCGGCAACGGTTCTTTGAAAAACTCCGGCAATTGGTCGTGCACCTTGGTGAAACCGGCCTGAGCATTGAAGGCCTGTTCGTCTTTTAGAATCGAAATACCCAGGTTTACCACGTCATTGGGCGTGAGGCGCAGACCGTACTGGGCATTCAACAGGTCCACGATAGTTTGAACCCCATCTTCGGTGTCCAGTACCGCAAAAGCGACAAACAGGCAAAGGCCCGTACTGTCCACAGCCGCTGTGGCGATCTGCAGGTTTTTGGAAACCTCTACGTTGCCCTCCTTTTTCAGGGGGTCTATGTCGCCGCCGACTTTTAAGATATTGGGGGCCACGGCGTATCCAGCCGTGTGGTCCGCGCCCATGGCCGAAGTGCAGTAGGTGACCCCCTGGCCTTTCACCGATCTCGGATCATAGGCCGGCAGGGCCTGCTTTTTCACCACGGGGATGCGATCCACCCCCAGGGCCTGGGCCGTGAACACCGATCCGTTGCCGATAATCTTGCCAATGGGATCGCCTGTCGCCACCTTTTCGATAAGCCCAATGGCCGCCTTGCCGTCGCCCCAGCCGATGAGTCCCCCTTCCATGGCTATTCCCAGGGTTACGCCGGTTTCAATCGTATCTAAACCGATATCGTCGCACAGAGCATCCAGCATGGCCACATCATCCAGGTCTTTGATGGTCGTGTTGGCCCCCAGCGCCCAGATGGTTTCATACTCGAAACCGGACGTGAGCACGTTGCCGTTTTTGTCGTGATATACATTGGAACACTGAATCACGCAGCCGGGATGGCATCCTTCCTTGGTTTTTCCTCCCCGCTTTTCGATCAGTTCCGCCATGCGTTCTCCGCTGAGCTCTTGGGCATGCTCAAAGCGGCCGTAGCGGAAATTCTTGGTGGGCAACCCGCCGGCTTCGTTAACAATGTTGATCAAGATTGCCGTGCCGTAGGCGGGCAGGCCCTGGCTGGTTACGGGATGACCTTTCAAGATCTCGACCCACCGTTTGTTGGCGGCCTTGAAGGCCTCAGGATCAGCCAGGGGTATCTTTTCCGCGCCGGCCGCGTCGACCACAATCGCCTTGATGCCCTTGGAACCCATGACCGCGCCCAGACCGCCGCGACCGGCTGCACGGCCGGGCCTTCCATTGGGATCGGCGAAGTTGATGCAGGCCGCTGTAAGCCGTTGCTCGCCTGCCGGGCCGATGCTCATCACGCCGACGCGTTTTCCGTACTTATCCCAGAGTCTCTGAATGGTCTCCTTATTGCCGAGCCCCATATAGGCGTCTGCCGGCAGGATCTCGACGGAGCCCTTTTTAATGACAACGATCGAAAAAGCGTCATTTTCGGGCTTGTCCTCCAAGACGAGGGCCTTAATGCCCAGCCTGGCCAGTTTTTGCGACAGAATGCCGCCCGAATTGCTTTCCTTAATGCCGCCGGTCAGCGGGGATTTGGCCCCTACCGAAATTCTTCCTGAATTGGCGGCTGCCGTGCCGGTCAACAGCCCGGGAGCAATAATCAGTTTGTTGGACTTGCTCAGCGGGTGACAGGTGGGTGGGACTTCGTTGAGGACCATTCGCGATGTCAGGCCCCGGCCGCCCAAAGATGCCAGGTCTCCGGCGGCTTCTTCAAACCCATAGGTCTTTTCCTTGGTGTTGATTCTCAGTATCTTTGACATGGTGTCCTCCCGTCAATGTGAGATATGAAAACTCCCGGCATTTTTTGCAGGGCAATATTTGGATAAGATATGTTGGTTTGGCGCGCTTCTTTATGAACAATCCCAAAGCAAGCCGGGATAATGGTGTCGCCTGTCCAATCCGGGTTGCGTTGCGTTACTTCGACCAACGCGGGTATTCGGTGTCTGAGCATGACCGGATTGCAAACAGCGTGTTGCCGCCTGGCATCTCCGGCAAACTCGGCAGCCGGTGGATCTGGGAGCGTGTTGCCGGCTTGCATCCAACTATCTATCTATATACTTTTGGAAAAATGCTTTCAACCCATCCCCAATATGCTTTCTTGGGCATAGAAGTTTTTCTAAAATGTGTGGTATGATTTAGGTGAAATACGTCGGCCTTGCGTATCAAGGTGGTTGACCTTGTTGGGGTTATGCTTTTGTTCGAATATGAGCTCCTGGATTCGTTTTACGTCATTTGCGAAGAACTCGTGCCTTCGTATTATGCCGGAAGCGTGGAGATACTGCCAATGGCGAAAGAGCAGATCGGCGCGCATTTGAAAGAACTTGATGATCTGCGTAACCGGGTTTTTCATCGACGCGCATCGGACTGTATTGATCAAGCGCGTGGGGTCATCGGGTCATCGTTGGGTCTTTTGAGCGATACTGTGGCATTTCTGGAAGACGTGATCATTTCCGCTGGAGATGGGCAGACAAGGCACTAGGCCCTTTTAGGCTGAAGGAAAAGGAACACGATGAACGACAAACCCAAAGATCGGCTGACCACCTTGGGTACCGTATTGGTCATTCTGGGTGTGGTCGTGTGGGGAGTATATGCCGCGGCGCGCTGGGGTTTGGGATGGCAGGTAACCGGCCGGCAATTCTTGCCCTATCATTTGGCCGGGGTTGTTCCCGGGATGCTGTTGCGGCGACGCAGATGGTTGCAGGGTCTGCTCCGGAACCTGCTTGGCAAGACGTAACCGTATCCAAGCCCCCTGGCATGAGTTTTTTCTTTGCGCCCACAGCAAGACAATATCCCGACAAGGTCTGCGTTGGACGTGCAGCAAAAGCCATAAAAGGGTGCAAATTGGCCCTCCGAGATCGTGTTTTAGGTGCAAATTGTTCCGCTTTATCCATTCCTGCCTATAAACCTTTTTATCCTATTGGTGCTTTATTTCTTTCTATTTAAATACGTTGCAGTCTTAATTCCTTTCAGGCAGGTTCATGGCATGCTCGTTGCTGATTTAAAAAGACAAGGTTCATCCGAATTAAAGCATACTTGAGGGATAGCCGTGTGTGTCAACAGCCGGCTATTTTGGTATTAACAGGCAAAAACTCGCTCATAAGTGCGCGTGGGGGCGAACCTGATCCAAGCCGGTAAAATCAAAGGACTGACAAGAACGACCCGTTTCCCCTGTTCCCCGACGCGCTCTAATTCGCTCAGACAGTTTGCCGGTTGACGCCAAAACACCCGACTTCGTGGAGGATTGAAGAAGTACGCTTTAACCGGATGAAACAAAAATAAATCTAAAGGCTCTTTCTTAAGCTTGCCGTCGCCGACGCCATCGGACCGGCGTGGAATGCGAAAGGATGTTTTTTCTTAAAAGGAGGTAAACAATGCTTGAGATGTTCACCCTGCAAATGAGCACCGGTAGAGAGATCTCGGTTTGCAAAGATTGTCTGGAAGATTGGAAGCAACGTTTCGGTCTGCGAAAGTTTGCACCTGAAACCAAAAAAGGGGTTTCATGTTCGGTATGCAGAAGACGGCAAGAGGACGATGCCAGGAATGATTGTTTCCAAGCCGCCGAAGCTGCATAACGGAGGTGTTTGGAAGCCCGATATCCGAATGATATCATTCGAACATATTGCAGGACACAACACGCGTCTTTGTTCGAA
>CAYSGJ010000097.1:0-11310 GCA_964430705.1 uncultured Desulfobacterales bacterium
CAGCGTCAAAAATGCGAACTGTTTGAGGGCGTTAGCCCGAGTTTTTGCATTTTAGCTGAAGGGCTCGGGAGCGCCCAAAATGCTTACGGAGAGAGCAAACTCGACTTTTTGCGAGACCATCATCCTAAGGTCCTCGAGAGAAAGATCTTCCGTTCCGTGTTTTGGACCGAGAAAAAAGTTGCCCCCACACCTATCTCTTGACATCCTGATTACAATCCTTTATGTATTTGATTTAACATCCAATCTGTGGCGGAAGGGGGGATCGTCATGAACAAGTCCGATCTCATTGAAACCTTGCAAAAGGAAACGGGGCTTACAAAGACAAAAACCGCGGACGTGGTAGATTTGTTTTTTGGAGAAATAACCAAGGCCCTGGCAAAGGGAGACAGGATAGAAATCAGGGGATTCTGCAGCCTTTTTGTCAGAGAGTACAAGGGATACACCGGTCGAAACCCCAAGACAGGCGCCCATACCCAGGTGTCGCCTAAAAGACTGCCCTTTTTTAAATGCGGCAAGGAGTTGAAAGAACGGGTTGACCGGTAATCAAAAACCAATACCGTGGCGCGGTCCCGTCAGGGGCTCTTTCTCATACGCCGGTTCCGCTGGGAATCACCGACACCACCTTGAATTCTTTGCTTTTTAAAAAGAACATGAAGCCCCCAATGGAGGAAACTTGCCCGTGAAAAGCCTCAAAAAAGAACTGCAGTCCGTATCTAAAGAATTTGACGTCCTTACGGCCAAGTCAAAGGCATTGACAGCCGAGTTTAAGAAAAAAGCCGCTGAACAGCTTAAAAAGGCGCGCGCGGCTGTCCGGCCGGAAATCGCGGCGCGAAAAACAGCACTCGCCTTGAAGTCTCTTACCAAAACGATGGAAAAAATTACCAAGGCCGTGGAAAAATTCGAAAAGGAACAGCGCGCCAAAAATTTGACGGCCAAATCCAGCCCACACAGAAACGCCGGCGCCAAAAAGAAAACCGTCGGCCGGAAGACCCCGGCCAAAAAAATGACTTCTCCAACAAAGAAACCCGGAAAACCCACAGCCACAGATCAGGTCCTCAAGGCTATTCATAGGTCGAAAAATGGAGTCGATGTCCCTGCGCTGAAAAAAAAGACGGGCTTTGATGAAAAAAAGATCCGCAATATTGTTTCCAGGGCTTTCAAGCAAGGCAGGATCAAACGGGTCGGCAGGGGCATCTACATAGCTGCCTGAACCCGGCGTTGGCATTCGTCTTTTTTTTCCGCCTATCTCTGAAGCATCCATCATCAGCCTTTGTGGTGACGAGATTTGGCCTCACCATCAACGTCACATCTCTCAATTGTGGCCATGAAAATACTTTTCGCAAAATCCTTCCAGGATTTGTGCCGCAGCGCCACCAACCACGTGTCCGCTTGGTTTCGATTTTTTCTTCTCCTTTTAAAAAATACTATTAAAGGCACGATTTCTGCATAATTTTGCGGCATAGGCGGCATTCTGGGGTCGGCGGCGCACCTTCTCTCCGCGGCAAACAGACAAATAGGGCAGAGATACGACCCCGACTCCGGTTTCCCGCCGCTCTCCTTTTTTCCTGAGTTGTCAGAAAAATAGACAGCCGCCTCCGTACACCCTCAACAGGCCCAATCCGAATAAGCGTTTTGGTTTATAAAATGGGAGCTATGGGTCATGGAGCGGACGCGACGCAAAAGATAGCCAGGTTAAGTGCCGTAATGTTTACAGAGTTCAATTCTTGTGCGACATGAAGACCAGATCTTTTTGGCGTCCTCCAAAATCTTCGATCGCAAAGTGAGATCCCATCCCGCCTCGAATATGAACGATCCTGATGACTCTTCATTTATAAAAATCGTCGCTGGTCTCGGTGATTGTCTCATATCTTGAGCTTTGCCAAAAACACGTCAAGCTTGACAAAAAATTACATTGTATTTATATGGTAAATATGTCAGCCATTACTTTTTCTTGGGATGATCAGAAAAATAAATCTAATCAGAAGAAACACGGAGTCTCTTTTGAGGAAGCCCAGACGGTGTTTTTTGATGAACAGGCCATCGAATATTTCGATCCCGGCCACTCGGCAAATGAACATAGATATTTGATGTTAGGCTTGGATTACCGCCTGAGGATTTTGGTTGTCAGTTATACCTTGCGAGAGTCGGATTCTGTAATCAGAATTATATCCGCAAGGAAAGCAACAAAGAAGGAACAAAAAAACTATTTGGGAGAAGGCAGATGAGAAAAGAATACGATTTTTCTACGCTGAAAGGGCGCAAAAATCCATACGCAAAAAATTTAAAAAAACAAGTCACGATTCGAATGGGGGTCGACATTATTGATCATTTCAAAAGGATGTCACAAGAAACTGGCATACCTTATCAAAATCTCATCAACTTGTATCTTAGAGACTGCGTTCAATCGGGTCGAAAAATATCGATCCAATGGAGTCAGTAGATTTCCTTTTCACTCATTGGATCCCTCGAAATCTGCTTCCGACAATCGATACTGCAAGGACGAGCGCGAGCACTTCTTTGATTCGCATTTCGCCACTCGAATTGAGTAACCAGATCCCACGGCCTGAAGATTCGAAATCCCGAAGACAATCTCGGTGGCAAATCCCTTTTAGAATGGCCCAGCTCCGTCAAAACTATGAGATCTTAACCCACCTCTCCGCCAAATCAACGACACCTTTCTGTATTCATTTATATTTTACACCAGGAATTGGATTCTCATCGACCATCGCTGGAAAACAGAGTCGTTTCGGCGTATTGATCTTAAACATTTTGTTCTGGCCTCGCAAAAACGATTCTGCCCCATCTGGATTCCAGTATTTTGACGGTTTGAAATGGAGATATGCACTGCGAGACTCAGTTTTTTGATTGGTCGAATGGTTGATATCTATAATAATTTTGGGATGTAAAGGGTCGCACAGTGTGGCAAGCTGTGCGAAACTTGATCCCCCTTGTTGACCGTTTCCATATCCATCTGATATTTATGAAACGATCCGATTGCCGCTTCTGGCTTCAGATCTATCAAACCGCCTGATTTTCCATAATTATCGATGATGTATGATTTTCGGCCGATGAATTTTGTTGTGATAACAGCAAATGGACAGTTTCTCGCCTGTTTATAAATGTCATTTGTATATCGTAACCAATTAGAATATAGAAGTTTTATGTGCCATTAAATATCGCCGATCCTTGGTCGACGATGGTGGCAAGAACGTTATAATTACCTGGCGTCGTTGCCCAGTTCTTGTGCCATTCGAATACAAAATTTTTTCTTTCATGTCGTATTCCTTGTCCTTGACCTGAAAAACATTTCGCCTCACCGGACTTTTTCTGGCTTTCTTGGTTTATTTGTTGATCAACCAATCACCTACCACCCACATCTCATCAAGTATTACAAAACGAACCGATGCGTTCTCTGGCGATAATGGCCACATGTAACAATTCTTCGCAAAATAAAGACGTTGTTTCAATTTCTTCTTTTCATGAATCTGTCACCTCCAAGCAATCATTTCGTAACAACGAGCTGTTATTCGCCTCTAAAAGCACTGATGCTCTATGTGCCCGATAAACTGTTTCCCAGGGATACGGTATTTAACTCAGATCATAGTCTGACTGAAAAACCGTATTACTTACCGCCTCTTAACACTGACACTATCTTGACTGATGATGTTTGTCCGAACTGGCATAATTTCATTTAGAAAAGACAGAGGTGAATTTATGAAGAAAGTGCTCGCAGTGGTTTTTATCTCATGGCTAGTGACCTTTGCTGTTCCTGCAGTATCGGGGGCAAACGGCTATGAAAACTCGGCGCAAAACGCCATTGATTGGATTGAAGGTCAACAAAATATTGATGGCAGCTGGGGGCAAACCGAGTCGATCAAGCCCTTCTGCACAGCTGAGGTCGTCAGCGCCTTAAGATCCTTTTACCGTTATTCCACCTCCTATTATTGGGGAATAGCCTGGCTGGAGAATCACAACTTTGAAAACCTCGACTATATTGCTCGAAAAGTCCTGGCTCTTCTGCCTCACGGTGATTACGTCCAAACGCATGTGGATGAATTGCTTGCATCCCAAAGGATCTCCTTTGCAAACACCGCCGGATGGGGCTTGTCCGCCTTCTATGACATGGACCCCATCGACACTGCCCTCGGACTGACAACGCTTTCCAAGACCACCTGGAATGACCATCAGGCTGTTCTCGATTATCTTGAAGGTATTCAGAATCTTGATGGCGGATGGTCCGTTTCTGAGGAAACCTCCAGTGATATCCTTACAACAGCAAAGGTCGTTCAGGCACTTTGTCTCTATCAATCCGCCGATCCCAACCTTTATAATAACGTGATTGGCCCCGCCGAAAGTTTCCTGGACACCAACGTAACGACGGGATCCTCAGTATTGACTAAGACCGAAACGGTTTTGGCTCTTTGGCCTAATGGCCAGTATCCGGCAAAAACGGTGAACCTTTTAGACTCTGTTACCTCCAGTCAAGACCCCAATGGGCACTGGGAAGGCGATGTATATACCACCGCAAACGTGGTAAGGGCCGTTTCTGCGGTTCTCGGAAAAGATCCCGAGGCCACCTCTACCCCCTCAGACATCCTTGATGCAAATCTTCGCTCCGGTATCAACCTCTCCCTCGGTAACAACGAAGCGGACGGTCTGACAAATGGGGAGATGGAAACATTAACCAACCTGAACGGCCAAGGCATGGGCATCAATGATCTTACGGGTATTTCAGATGCTGTCAACCTGGAATATGCTGACCTTCGCAACAACCAGATAAGCGACCTTCAACCGTTCATGGATCTGCCAAATCCCGAAAGCATAACCGTGCTGTTGGCAGGCAATCCGTTGAGCGATCAAGAGGATGCCGACGGCGACGGCTGGAGCGATCTGGCGGAGCTGAATGCTGGAACAAACCCCTTAGACCCTTCATCGTATCCCCAAGGCGCACAGGCGGTGCCTGCAGTTGGCGGATTAGGTCTTATGATGACGGCTATTGTGCTTCTGGGGCTTGGCGCGCTGATGGCAAGACACAGGAACAGGTTTGATCTCAAACACAGCTAGGGAGGCAACCTGGTTATTGAATCACAGATTTGACCAAGCAAATCTTCGAAAATGTAAAAACCAGCTAGTTTTTCGGACCGCTTGAAATTATCGACAGGAGACAAAGAATGAGCAAAGTTGGAATTCTTTTCATGTTGCTGATCGCCATTCCGGCATGGGTCTATGGTTCGGAGAAAAAACACGAAGAAGGAAACTTGAGCGTTTCTCAGTTGAAATCCATTCGCGCGGTTGGGAAGAATGTGCTCGCTGCGAAGAAGAAAGCGCCCCGGGACAAAGAACTGCAGCAATTACGCCTGGACCTGGAGGCATTACGAAATGAGCTAAAAACGGTTCATCATCATCTTCTTTCATCCATACGAAGTGAGCGTGGCGCACAAATTGTCATTTCAACAAAAAAGGATACAGGGATTGCCAGGGCACCGGGCAAACCGGTAAAAGCTGAGCTCGATACTGCCGTCGGAAGAACACGCCTTCAATTAGACAAGGTCAAGGAGGCGAAAAGGGTGATATCCAGTCGTTTAAAGCCCGAATCTTCAGCAAAGCAAGACGTTGTAAAGAATAAAGCTGTGGCCAAGGTCCAAGAGCTGGAATCTGAGATTGAAGCCATCTTGGCAGAAGAGGTATCTATAACGCAAACCAAGCGTTTGGAGATGTTGCTGGAACGCATGCAGGCAAGACCTGTTGCAAGTCCTGCCACGATGGATCAAAAACCGCATATTCGCACGATAGTACATCATAGAAGATAGGAGATAAAAGACGATGACAGCCTCCGGGAAGATATCTGGGTGGAGAAAAGCGTCAGTCATACTGGCGGCCATGTTGTTGACGCAGGTTTTTGTCGTTTCAGGGATGTGCGATGATCTTGGTGAGACAGACGAAGTTGTCTACAGCGGAGATCGGGCAAAAGCCCTTCGCGACAAGGCAGCAGAACTGGCTTCAGCAGCGAGTATATATGAATACGTTCGTAATGAATTCGAATACGCCCTTTACCACGGGTCCCGAAGCGGTTCAATCAACACGTTTTTGGGCAGACGGGGAAACGATGTGGACATGGCTTCAACCCTGATCGCCATGCTTCGGTCACAGAATATTCGTTCGCGCTATGCAGTAGCGACGGTGAAGGTTGCTTCCGAAAAGGTCATGAACTGGCTGGGCGTTGAAGATCTGGACCTAACTGTTTCTATTATGAAGGACCAGGGGATACAGAAAGTGGACCTTTCTCCCGATCGTACATGGGTGGAATTTGAGCACGCCTGGGTGGAAGCCCTGGTTCCGTTTCACAATTATCGCGGGATTGGCTTCGACGTCCAGGTAAACTGTACAAGCGAGTCGGAAAAGTGTCACTGGATAAGCCTTGATCCTTCCTTTAAACAGATGACTTACAAAGATAATACCATCGACATCTATGACGCAGTTGATTTTGATGGCTTTGACTATGACCGGTACTACGACGCCATTAAAGACAACGACGAACTATACAAAGACAAAAATCCTAGGGAGATATACGAAGAGCTCATATTGGACTACCTCAAAACCTATTATCCCGGAAAGACCCTAGAAGATGTGGCAGATACAGGTCTCATTATTCATGAACAACACCTTGCGCTTCCAGCCTCCCTTCCCTATGAGATTGTTAGTACGGTCAGGCGCTATGACTCTGTCGATGAACATGATAATTCAGGCACTGAAACCAAGGACTGGGTAAAAAACGTAACTCTTGACGTGGCAAAACAGGCGTCGGACGGCACTCCAGATCCCAGTGTTGTAATGTTTTCAAATAAGAAGTTCAAATTGGCAGAGCTTACGACCCGGCGATTGACCTTAACATTTGAGGCATGCGGTGCCAATTGCGTACTTTCCAAATTTCGATTAGACGGCGAACCAAAGGGGGCAACATTAATTGCCACCGGAAGTCTGAACTGGTGGGATCCCTTTGTTATTGACATCACGGTGGACGGCGCTCCAGGGGCTGAGCAAGGGCAACCGGATAACACCATCTCAGTTCGTTATCAGAACAATTATGTTGGGGGTTACTATTTAATTGGTACCGGCGGGGATGTGTCCAATTGGTCTCAGGTACACCGGGCCGCAGACGAACTTCTGGCCGCAAACGAAACCTATGCGATCATAAATGACCAGAGCGGTGTGCCGTACGTGGACGAGGATAGAGATGGTGTCATTGATCCCGAAGAAATACAACTTCTTGAGCACGAAGATGGCATGGACGCCCTCACAGGCGGGCTCATGTATACGGCCATGAACCTTTACTTTGCCAAATTCCGTGATGAGATAGCCCGCCTTGACGCACTTAACCATGTCATCTCCCCGATTAATGGTTTTGTAGGAATTGTCAGTTCTGTATACGACATCGAGTACCTGGATGAAACGGCCTTTTCTGTTATGCCTGGTGGATTGCTGATCGATATGAAGGGGCAGGAGTTTTCCGGCATGTGGCGATCAAACGCGGCGGAGGTTGCTGCTGATAAGCATTTCGAGCTAATTGGCCATGTGATGTCATCTCTGGAACATGAGGTATGGCAGGAACTCACAGGCTATGATGCCGTGTCCACGGTTCGCGGTTTTCAGATGTCCATTGCCGATAACGGGGCCTCGATACTTAATCCAAAGAAGAACGATACGGAAGATACTCTGCCGGGCCTGTATCCCACCTTTGGATTTGGAGGGCAAGCTCCTTCACCATTTCAACTGCAGCTTTTGGGGGCAGGTGATGATCTGTTCGGCACCAGACCAGCCACATGGTCTCACCCTACCGGTGGGGATGAGTATTTTGTCCTGTTTAAAGAGATCGTTAGTCCAAGCACCTCTGCTTTGCGCTTAAATGGATGGACTGTCAAGGCCCATGGAAGCACTTCAGGACCCTACGTATGGACGGATTGTGTCAATAATTGGGAAAACGCCATAATCGATTTCATAGCCACTTATGGCGGGGGAGCCACTATCAGCACCGGCTCCGTATTTTGCGACGGAACCAGCTTCAACGGATGGACTGGAGACGCTGCACTAAATTATATTGAACAGTTTTTTGACAACACGTTAAAACCTGTCATTTTTGGTGAAGATTTCTTTAATTATTGTGACGAAAATCTCTCCGGCGAGCCTTTTATTCCTTCGGATTATGCCTATCGATCATATCCTGGCTCTTCCGATCAGTACAGTTCATCGTTGATTATCAGTATCCGTGATAACTTATACACGATCTCTAGCAGTCATTGGCAGGAGTTTCTGATCCCTTCCCAAAAGCCCTCAGGGGGCCTCTATCGTTTTGTCGTCTATATCAAAAAAACCCATGAGCAAGGTACAGACAAACTCACCGGACTTTCTTTTTCCATCATGAACGACTACGGTGGCGGCTACGTAGAAGAAAGCGGCGGTACGCTTATTCCGGCAGAGTCATTGGATGAATTCAACAACGAAGTCTTTACCGACAAAAATCTGGTCATGCAGGCCAACAATAACACCATTATCACCCCCTCAACCATTGATCCGGTCAGCACAGTCACAGGAAACATGTACCACGACGAGACCGATGTGGTCATAAAGGGACGGGGCCTGGATATGGTGTTTACACGGACGTACAACTCAGGGCTGTCGGCAAGAAATGATACCGATTTACCCTTGAGCAAGGGTTGGACCCACTCTTACAATATGCGTCTTACTTCCAATGACTATAACGATACGCCTAATGACCCTGATCCGAACAACAACAACAGTATTGTCTCTTCCATTACGTATTTCGACGAGCGGGGTGGTGAGGTCATCTTCACAGTGGACGGTGATGGCGCAACATGGGCCATTGGGCAACCCAGAGGGGTCTTCGACGCCCTCTCGCTGGATGATCCTGTTTCAGGTCAACACACCATTACCTTTCGAAATGGGGTGAAATACATTTTTGAAGGCATTGGCGGAGCCAATATGCGAACGGTGGGCGATACGGCCAGGCTTAAGATTATACAAGATCCTTATGGGAATAAATTAACCCTGACTTATGACGGGAACGGAAGACTTACAAATATCAGTGATAATCTTGGGCGAACAGGATTGACTTTAACCTATCACCCTGATGATAGACTTCAGACCGTTTCTGACTGGACCGGTCGAACCTGGACCTATACCTATCAGGACGATAACCTAACAAGCGTAACCAATCCCACGACAAATGCCATTTCCTACACCTACCACGACGGCACGCACCTGCTTAACGATATCATATTGCCTGAGGATCGAACAGGAGAGCAGGTGGCTACCGCTTTTAGCTATTTCGAGAACAATCGGGCATTCAATTATGCGAACCAGTTGGGCCACACCGAATTCATGGACTACGATCTATACCGGAAACGCACCCGGATAACCGACCCCAGGGGGTTTGTGAGAGAACACACTTATGATGAAGACGGCACATTGGTAAAACTTACCGAGCCGGATAATGGTGTTCTTCTTTTTGAAAACACGGTCGACGGGCTAAGGTTTTCCAAGACCGACGCCCTGGGATATGACACGGAGTATTCGTATCTTCAAAGTGGTGTCATCGATGGCGGGCAGGCTAGCGATACATACGGCAATGTCACACTGGAAAAGGACCACTACGACAATACGGTCCAGTATCAGTATAATTACACCCTTTACGATCAGATCACACAGGTAACGGATAAAAATGGTAACCAGCGGCGATATACCTACTATCCGAATACAATTCCAGGCAGCGGTGAGGTAAAGGGAAAGCTCAAAATGGCAGAAGCGATGATCGACAGCCAATGGGAGAAATTAGAGGAATACACCTACTATGACAACGGTAATCTCAAGCAGAAGACCGTATACATCGACAAAGACTATCCGAGCAAAATACGTGTGACGGATTACACCTATGACGCCTACGGCCTGAACCTTATGGAGATGATTGTCACAGGCCAACCGGGCGGGGAGTCTTATACCATCGACTACACCTATGACAATCTGGGCAGGAAAGAGACCGAAACACTGACCAGAAGGACCTCTCCCACCGATCCTACGCCCCTACAACTTGTTACCACATACGAATACGACGACCTGGACCGGGTGATCAGGATAACAGATCCCATGGGAAATATTGCCGAAACCATTTATGACGCCAACGGTAAGGTCTTTCAGGAAAAAGTCCATCACAAGATCCCGGGCGGCGGATACGACATCAGAACTTACGTGACCAGGGAGTATGATGCTGCAGACAGACTTATAAAAGAGACCGATATTGACGACAATGAAACCCATTACGAATACGACGCGGCGGGAAATCTCATCAAGGTCACCGATGCCAACGGCCACATTACCCAATATGAATACGACCCCATGAACCGTCGCACCGCTGTGATCGATGCCAACGGCCACCGGACTGAAACGGTCTATGATCTGGCCGGAAACGTGATCAAGACCATTGATGCCAACGGCCATGCTACCCAGCAAGAATATGACGCCCTTGGGCGAAAGGAAAAAGATATTTCGTCCTTGGGTTTTGAGACCCAGTACGAATATGACGCCAACGGCAACTTGAAAAAGCTGATAGACGCCAACGCTGTGGCAGGGTTGCAGCCAAAGCATCCTGTGTATCAGTCGACTGTATACAATGAATACGACGAGTTCAACCGGTTGGTGAAAACCGTGGACGCCCTGAACGGTGAGACATCATACGCTTACGACCTTCTAGGCAACGTCACCCATATTACAGACGCCGAGAACCACACCACGGAGTTCGTATACGACAACCTGGGAAGATTAAAGGAAGTGATCGATCCAATCCATGAAACCCCCACGGACAAGACCGTCACTTTCACCTACGACGAAGCCGGCAACGTGCTCACCAGGACCGACCGCACTGGTCGGATGACCCGGTACACTTACGACGAACTGAACCGGCTCCGGCTGGCCGAGTATCTTACGGACGGGACCAGCGAAACCTTCACCTATGACATGTACGGCGATTTGACTGGCGTTTCCAACAATGCCGTAACCTATACCTATGGATACGACGCCCAGCACCGCATGCTTTCAAAGACCGACAACCGGCTCAATCGAACCTTGAGCTGGGTGTATGACGGTGTGGGAAATGTCATTGAAAAGACCGATTATCAGGACGAGGTGACCGAGTATCGGTATGATTCCACCAACCGGCTGGTGAGTCTCAGAAACCAGGCCTATTTGCAGGTCTCTTACCACTATGATCCGGCTGGGCGGCTCCTGAATCGCATCCTTTCC
>CAYSGJ010000098.1:0-9587 GCA_964430705.1 uncultured Desulfobacterales bacterium
TGACCGAGTTACGGCCGCTCAAACGCGGTCTAAACGGCTCAAACAGTTGCCCGGCTTTTGTCTCGATCTCCACCGGCCGTGTTGTACCGTGAACTTGAGTATTCTGGATAACCGCATAAAACAATATTAAAATAATCATGAACGCCAAATACATCAAGGATATAGAATATCGGGGCCTATGGCAACCCTTGGATTTTTTTTTGAGTTTTTGCTCCGGGGACTACCTGTGCATACCGTTAAGGTTTCCAAAAAAAAGTATTTGTGATACACATTTTGCACGGGTATTTTCCCCGCCGTTACCAAACATGCCGGATATAAATGCTATTGCAAAACGGCCATCGGGGAGTCCCGACGCATGGATACCCTTAATTTTCCGGTTTCTCGATTGCAAAAGCGAACTTCCCGTCAATGCGTTCGCGGTTTTTCAAAGGGCTAAACTGTTACCGACCAGGGATTTTGTGGTGAGCCGGATTATCTGTATTGCCAATCAAAAAGGTGGCGTGGGCAAGACCACCACAGCTATCAATCTTGCTGCATCGTTGGCTGTTGCGGAACAAAAAACGTTGCTTGTGGATTGTGATCCCCAAGGCAATGCCACCACCGGTATCGGTGTGAATAAAGCCGAGGTTTCCGCCACCCTGTATCAGGGCCTAATACAAGAATTTTCAGCGGAGACTCTGACGTTGAACACCGACCTTGAGTTCCTGCAGATCCTGCCTGCGTCTACGGATTTGGTGGGCGCCGAGGTGGAGCTTGTCGACAGGCAAAACCGTGAAAGACTTCTTAGAGACCTCTTGGCGCCCTTGGGGGACACGTACGCCTACATTCTGTTGGACTGTCCTCCTTCTTTGAATCTGCTGACCGTCAATGCTCTTACAGCCGCGCATACGCTGCTTGTTCCTTTGCAGTGTGAGTTCTATGCGTTGGAAGGTCTGGGACAGCTGCTCCAGACTTTCAAGCGGATAAAAAAATACCTCAATCCAGGGCTGCAGATCGAAGGGGTGTTGCTGACCATGTTTGACAAAAGGAATAATCTTTCCCATCAAGTCGCCGAAGAAGCCGGCAAGTATCTTAAGGACCTGGTTTTCAGTACCCGCATTCCGCGGAATGTCCGTTTGGGAGAAGCCCCCAGTTTTGGCAAACCCATCTTATTATACGACATCAGGTCTCCGGGGGCCCAGAGCTATTTGGCATTGGCGCGCGAGATCATGAACGGCAGGAGGAATCGGCATGCCTAAGAAACAGGCCTTGGGCCGAGGCATTGACGTTCTTATTCCCGATATGGAGGCGTCCGACCTTAGGTCGTCCGATTTTTTTTACTGTGATATCGATTCTATCAGACCCAATCCGTATCAACCGCGACGAATTTTCACGGATGAACAGTTAAAAGGTCTGGCAGATTCCATCAAAAGCAACGGCATTCTTCAGCCTCTGGTGGTGCGGCGGGCAACTTCAGGCTACGAACTGGTCGTCGGGGAGCGTCGATGGCGATCGGCTCGTTTGGCCGGTTTGAAGCAAATTCCCGTCATGGTTAAAGACGTATCCGCCGCGGAGATGTTGGAAATGGCGTTGGTGGAAAATATCCAACGGGAAGACTTAAATCCGATTGAAAAGGCGGAAGCGTATCACCGGCTTATGGAGGAATTCGGCTTGACCCAGGAGAAAGCGGCAAAACGGCTGGGACAGGATCGTTCAACCATCGCTAATTTTCTAAGACTTCGAAGTCTTCCCAGAGAAATTCAGCACGATATTGTCAACAACATTCTCTCTATGGGACATGCCAGGGCCTTATTAGGTGCTGAGACAAAGGGTCAGCAGAAAACAGCGTGGCGGCAAATTGTTTCCAAACACCTTTCCGTCCGTGCCGCCGAAGCGCTGGTAAAGCGGCTGAAGACGAAGGAGGGCAAGGCAGGCCGATCAAGGCAAGCTTCTTCGGAAGACGTCTATTTCCAAAGTATTGCAGATGGGCTGACGCGATTGCTCGGGACCAAGGTCCGCATTGTTCGTAAAGGCAAAGCCGGAAAACTCGAGATCGAGTTTTATGGCAATGACGACTTGGGCCGTCTGGTGGATCGGCTGAAAGCCTGATTCGGAACATTGCCAACATCGGAATAGTAGATTC
The DNA here is from genome assembly GCA_964430705.1 of uncultured Desulfobacterales bacterium. Taxonomy (GTDB): domain Bacteria; phylum Desulfobacterota; class Desulfobacteria; order Desulfobacterales. Next base: position 2,123 of record CAYSGJ010000098.1, read on the forward strand.
CGGGTAACTGTTTAGGGGTTTGAAATGGGGATTTTCTCCTCCCAGTCCTGCTGGAGGCGTTGATTTCATTACTATGTCCGTTCACATCGTCATAGATGGCTACAACCTTATCCGTCAGTCATCGGCACTGCTTTTTTTTGAGTCAAAAAGCCTGGAGGAAGGACGAGACGCCCTCATTGATTGTCTTGTCGGCTACAGGAAACTGAAGCCCTATCCTGTAACCGTGGTCTTTGATGGCGCTCAGGCTGTTGATTCGGGACAGGAGAGAATTCGTCAAGGAGGAATCGAGATCGTTTTTTCCAGCCCCGGCAAGTCTGCGGACGCCGTCATCAAGCGTATTGCGGCCAGGGAAGGGGCGCGGGCTGTCGTTGTGACTTCTGATCGAGAAGTGGCCGACCATGCTGTCAAGCATGGGGCAACAGCGATAGACTCCAAGGATTTTGAGCTTAAGATGCAAATGATCGGTGACTCAGATCCCGGCAGACCACAATGCAATGATGGGGACATGGGCTGGAGACCTTCCACGAAAAAGAAAGGACCTGCCCGCCGACTTTCGAAACGAGAACGGCGGAAACGGGTAAAAACAAAAAAACTCTAGGCGCTTTCCGACCCTTGCCGTTGAACAACCATGGTGGTTATCCCGGCATTCTGGTTTGCTCGTGTGCGCCTTGTGGACAGTGGTTGCCGATCCTCCCCGTCATTTTTCTGTTTCTTCGGGCTCCTTCATTTTTTTGCTCTTTCCACGAAATCCAAAGCAAACTTTTACGCCCTGATGTGATTGTAGATATTGAAATAGTGTTCTCCGGGGTGATTCCACGAATAATCATAGCGCATGCCGTTGATCATGAGCTCCCGAAAATATTGCGGATAGCAGCTCCACAATCCGATGGCTCGACCCAATGCGGACTCCAGGGCCTGATTATCAAATTGATTAAACACATAGCCGTTGCGTTCATGATAGGGCTTTTCGCCGTAGTCTGCATCAAAAACCGTGTCGGCAAGTCCGCCTGTGTTTCGGACAACCGGTACTGTGCCGTACTTCATGGCGATCATCTGGGTCAGCCCGCATGGTTCGAAGGCGCTGGGGATGAGAATCATGTCTGCTCCTGCATAGATCAGGTGAGCGAGTTCTTCATTATACGAGATTTCCAGGTGGCAGTCCGGGTTGTTGTTTAATTCGTGTTTGAGGGCCCAGAATTCATTGTTTACGGCGGCGTCCTCGCCGGCGCCCAAAAGCACAAACTGGCAACCATGAGACAGTGAGTGATAAATGCCGTGTCTGATCAGGTGTACCCCTTTTTGGTGGTCCAGACGACTGACGACGGCGACAATAGGCTTGAAATCTTCTCGCAGCCACAGCCTGTGGCGCAAGGCTTCTTTGTTTCGGTATTTATTTTCGATCGTGTCGATACCGTAATGACAGGCAATATGGGGGTCTACTTCCGGGTTCCATACGTTGTAGTCAATGCCGTTTAAAACACCGCCGAACTTGCCGCCGTGCACATGGAGGGTGTGTTGTAGCCCGCAGCCAAGATCCGTGTTTTTTATTTCTTCGGCATATCGGGGCGATACGGTAGTCACGAAGTTGGCATACACAATACCGCCTTTCATCAGATTGACGGCCCCATGGTTAAAATTGTCCTGGAGTCGTTCGGGTTTCATCAGGTGGCCGGGATCGAGCCCCACCTGTCGAAGAATGTGTTCGCCGTTGACTCCTTGGTGTTTAAGGTTGTGCAAGGTATAGCAAACTCTGGGATGGGTCATACCCATGTGTTGGTATATTTCAAAGAGAAGAACAGAGGCCAATCCTGTTTGCCAATCGTGACTGTGGATGATTTCCGGATGTTTGTTTGATTTGAACATGAACTCCAGAGCAGCTCTGCAGAAAAAAGCAAAGCGTTCGGCGTCGTCTTGATGGCCGTAGTAAATCCGACGATCAAAAAAGTTCTTCGGTGAGTGGGGTTCGATAAAGAAGCATTTCAGCCCATCCGCGAATCCGAAGAAAACATCGCAATGTACATGCTGATCGTGATAAGGAACCCAAAGATCGCGATAAGTCTTTTGAAGACCCCATATCTGATCGTACCGCATACAGTCGTACTTTGGCAGAATGATCTCAACCGAGTTGCCTTTCAGCTCTAGTTCTCGGGACAGCCCCTGCACAACGTCGCCGAGTCCACCAACCTTGGCGACGGGCGCGCATTCAGGGGTAATCATAACGATATACATGGAGTTATACTTTTATCCTATTCCATTATTCGGGTCTTAAGATTTGCTCGCCTATTGTGGACGTATTTTCTCCGTCCCCACGGCAATCCACTTTATGAAAAAAGGCGATAATCAATCCAGGGGAAGATATTGTTTTGTTTCTCCATAGTGCAAAGCCCCGGTTCATCGATTCGGCCCAGTTCGATTTGCTTTTTAAGTCTGTTCAGACGGTCGATATGGGTTTTGGTTCGCTGGGTTCCATATTCTCCGGTTGTACCTGCATGGATCATAAAGGCCCAGTCACTTGCCTGTGCCAGCAACAATTCCCGAGCAGCTTGGTTCAGCGCTCTTCGGGTTAACCCTTCAGCCCGCGGATATTTCTTCGCCAAATTCTCCATGTCTAAATTTCCCCGATGGAGATCACGGTAAATCCAGTCATTTTTGCCGTTGAGCCAGGTTTCATTGAAGCCCTTGTAGCCCCAACTCGACGGCGACGGCATGGAGACCTGGTCCGGGGGATGCTGGTCCAGATACTCGGAAAGTGTTGCAAGGCCGAAGGTGTTTTGCTCCAGACAACTCTTTCGGACAACATGTTCCAGCCAAAGAGGCCCCTCAAACCACCAATGACCGAAAAGTTCGGCATCGTAAGGCGCCACGATAACGGGCTTGCAATCCATGGCGGCGGTCAGGAATTCAAATTGCTTAACCCTGTTCAATACAAAATTGCCGGCATGCATCTCAGCCTTTTTTGCCGCTGCGCCGGGAACATAGTGTTCTTTTTGATCCGTGTCGCCCGTTATCCGGTAGTATTTGAAGCCGGTGTCCACGGGAATACCGTCGCAATGAATATAGGGCTTGATATAGTCCGAATCGAGATCATAGGCAATGTCCCTGTAGAATTCCCGGTAATCATAATCTCCAGGATAGCCTTCCGTGGAACTCCAGACCTGTTTGGACGACTCAGGGTCTCTTCCAAACGCGGCTAGGCCGGAAGGGCACAAGATGGGCGCGTAGACCCCATGCCGAGGTCTGGACTCGGCACGGGTTACGCCATGCGTTTCCAGGATAGTGTGGCGGATTTGGTTTTCACTGAGTAATTCGTCGATTCCCCTGCAGAAACCGCATTCCGGGAGCCAGAACCCCTCGGGCTTGCAACCAAATGTCTTCTCGTAGAACTGAATTCCGATTTGGACCTGACAACGTACGGCTGATTCATTTACTGTCAGCAGTGGTAAGTAGGCATGGGTTGCAGCGCTGGCCATGATTTCAATCTTGCCCAGTTCTTGAAGATTTCCAAAGGCCCGGACCAGGTTTTTGCCGTAACGATCAAGAAAATGCCGTCGCGTTTCGAGAAGCCGGCGGTGGTACATACGCGCCAGTAAGTAGTATTGGGGATAAGGTTCTGTGCGTTGAACCTCTTTTTCGCCCAATTCGATAAGCTTTTCCAACCTGGCCAGATATCGGGATTGCAGGAATGGGTCATCGAGCATGGAGGCAAGAGTCGGAGACAGGGAAACGGTCAAACGAAAATCAAGTCCCTCTTCGACAAGTGTGTCCAAGGTGACAAGCATAGGGATATATGTGTCGGTGATGGCCTCAAAGAGCCAATTCTCTTCGAGCGCGTCTTTATATTCGGGATGCCTTACAAAGGGCAAGTGTGCGTGTAGAACAATGGCCAAAGAACCCTTTTCCATATCAGCGCTCATCCTTCCGGCCGTCTTCCCCGTCAGGCGACGATGCCGTTTGGGTTGATGACACGCCGGATTCAAAAGCGCTTTCGCTCATGGCCGAAAGGTCTGCATGCAAAACGGTTTTGGAAGAAGGTGTCCGCAATGCAGATTCACTTGAATCCAACAGATGGGGTCTTTGTCCTGTTTCGTTCCCTTTCGCCGAATCAAATATATGGTGCTTGCCGGTTTTTACGCTGTCCCTGGTTCTGTCCGGTGGCGAAGGGGGTTGTTCCGGCAGGTGGTCGCCATTTTCTGTCGGCCAAGCCCTGGGAGTGTGCGCCGTGTTCGATCGACCGACGCAAAAAAATCTTCCTTGCTCGGTTTTCCATCCGACATCCACAAAATAGGTTTTTTGGGGGCTTTGGAGATGGACATAGCAAGTGCGTTTTGAAAGATCGACGGGAATGTCGAAAAAGCCGTGGGCATTTGTGCCGTCAAAGGTTAGATTGGTAATATCGTAGAATCGCAAGATGGGGCGGGATTTCAAAAAATGTCTTCCCAGGACTTTCCCCGCCTGCTTTTGTCCCTCTGAATCCAGCTCCCAATAGACGTGAACCGTGTAAGGGTCAACCGGAAGCAACACCACTTTGGTTGTGTCATGGGATTGGTTCAGGGTCACGGAATTGTCATGGGGCTCGCAGGGCGCCACTATGGTTTGGACACTCGGGACCACCGGCTTTATCCCCTCTTTTCTTTTTGACTTGGATTCCCGGGCTTTAGCCGTCTTTGTGTTTTTGGCAATGCTGTTATCCATGGCTTGCGCATATCTTCGATTCTCCGCCTTGGCTATCGGGAAGGACCCCACGCCTTTCGCCGTCGCTGTGGGCTTGGCCGGGGTCGAATGCTCCTTTCCGTGCCTGCCGTATTCGTAGGAGGTTACATAAAAACCGGGAAAAACACAACTTTTATACTTTCTAATCTTCCCGGACAGCATCTCTTGACGTCGCCAGCACAATGCCTTGCCCGCGCCGGAGATCATAGGAAAACGGTGCGGGAAGATATTCCATGGGATCTTCCGGAGAAACATCGATCAACGGGGAGCCGGCTTGCACGTAATTACGAAGGTTGTCGGAATAAAACGCTTGTCTGTTACGGATGTCTTTGTTGAGAATGAGCAGCGCTTCTTCCCTGGTTGCAGAGGAGCCCTTCCACATAAGCAGAACGTTTTGATTCGATTGACCCAGGATTTCCGTGGGTGCGTCTTCCAGAAAAACGGGATGGGCTGCCTTGAGTGTATTAACGCTTGTGATGAAATCGGTCAGATCGATGTTTGTGGTTTCCCAATCTGTTGGCTTGGTTTTTACCACATGGAGTCTTTTCCTGAAGCCGAACTCAAACCCCACCGGCATCATGACTCCGGCGGAAAAGAGGGCCGAAAAAAGATAGCGCTGTTTCAGACCATCCACGTTTCCATGAAGTTGTTCGCACAGTCTTTCGGTGTCGTGACTTTCAGGAAAACCTATGGAGGGCGCGATCTCTCGCGTCAGCGCATACTGTTTCATAAGCCATTGGCCTTCAAAGTCCCACCATTTGGAGCTGTTGAAAATGAAGTCGAACCCGGCCTTGGCTGTTTCTCGAGTCTGGTCTGGTGGGCAGCCCAATGTCTCGGCAAAAAAAAGGACCTCCGGGTGGTTTTTTTTCGTTTTTTGAATGAGCCTTTTCCAAAGACTTTTCGGAACCTGATAGGCCGCATCGCAACGAAACCCCTTGAATCCCAGGTTGACCAGGAAATCGACGGTTTTTAAAAAAAATTGAAAAAGCCCTTCTTTGTCTTTGGTATGCTTATGGTCGAACTTGGCCAAATCCTTCCAAACGACTTTTTTGCCGTTTTCATCACAGGATGGATTGGCCACACGGCCCCATTTTTCCCACAGAAACCATTCCGGGTGTTGACCAATGAGTTCCGAGTCGACGGAACAGTGGTTGATCACCAGGTCGACCATCATGTTGAGGCCCAATGCATTTGCTGTGGTGATCATTGATCGGACCTGATCTTTTGGCGGCTGGTTAGCGGATTTTTCAATGAAGGCGGGATTGAAGGCAAAATAATCGGCTATGGCATAAAGACTGCCCGACTTGCCCGGCCGCTGGATGGGATTGACAAAAACCCAAGTAAAACCCATGTGGGCGGCCCGGGACAAATGCTCTTTCCAACGGTGAAAGGGACCGGCCAACAGGGGGAAAAGGTTGTAGATGATTACGGGCTCAGATTGTCTCATGGCAGGATTCCTTTATTGGGTAGCGATACAACAATTTTTAGAGCGCAGAAACGATCTGTTTCGGCATAAGGCTCACGGCACTGCCGTTTGTCGGGTCAGAGGCGGCCCAGCGCCTTTTTGACAAGTTGTTGGTTTTCAAGAAGCACCGACAGCCAGTGGTTCATCTTTTCTGCGTTGGTTTTGTCTTTCCAATGTGTAAAGAGCCGGGCGTTTTTTTTTATCGGCAACCTTTCATCCGTAGGGTGGATTTCTAGAGTAAAAGACACCCGTTTGGGTCCCAGCTGTTTCATCGCTTCTTCGATAATCCGCGTAAGTCCCTTTGGGCCAAACATCGGATTCAGGTGTTTGGACCCTTTGTATGGGAAAGGTATATCGATTTTTTGAGAAAAACTCAAATGGTCAGACACTCCAAAGGGGCTCAATGTGGACAAAGGGTGACCGTCGTGGAGGTGAAAATGGACCGGTCTTTTTGTTTTTCCAAGGACGCCGGTAACGTAGATTACAGCCTTAATGGCAGAACGGACGGCCGTTTGCACATCCTCGATGACTTCCGGCAATTGTGGGTGCTGAGGTGAAAGGTCGCATACATCTTGGTTCGGATGCCGGCCGGCGTATGCGGTTTTAACCTGCCAGAGCCCAATATGCCCGATATCAACGCCGTAGCCCATGCCTTCCATATCGGCCATGGCTTTACACATCCGGAGAAACAGATCAAGAGACAAACCCGCAGCATACTCTATGTAGACACACGGACTGCTGCCAATCTTTTTGAGGCGGCCGGCCAATGTTTCGAGTGCCTTGATATAGGCGTCAAAGGCCGTAGCGATCTTAACCTGGTCATGGATGACAAAGCCGAAAACATCATGCTTGAAGCGTTGCGCAAAGTCTGCCACCCTGGAAAGGGCTGCGTCTGAAAAAAGGTCGAGCCCTCGATCCAGGTGGGCTACAGCAGGTGTTCTCGGGGTCGGTTTAAAGTCAAGCAGCGCATGCAGTTGTGCAGGTGTTTCCACATAGAACTCGGTTCCAAGGCCTGATTCCTTGAAATGGAGGCGGGCCAATTCGAGTAAGGCGTCGTCTCCGTCCATCCTTTTTTGAAAAAGTCCCAAGATGGGGGGAGTGGACTCAACATTTTCGCAATGCCGATTCAACATATCTTGCCGTTCGTTTGCAAAATTTTTTGCCTATATCCAAAGATGATGGTCTTGCAAAAAGTCGATTTTGCTCTCTCCGTAAGCATTTTGGGCGCTCCCGAGCCCTTCAGCTAAAATGCAAAAACTCGGGCTAACGCCCTCAAACAGTTCGCATTTT
>CAYSGJ010000099.1:0-19370 GCA_964430705.1 uncultured Desulfobacterales bacterium
TGATTTTGTGAAAACACGGGACCGGGCGGGCAACATCGTTTAAAAATCCCCGGTTCCCTTTATCACCCTAACCAACTGTTCTACAAGAGATCCTCTGTCTCTAATAATCAGGGTGTTGGTGGGTGGGTAGGCCGTAATTTGACCTTCTTTTGTTAAAAAGGGTCGGAGAACAGAGGCCAGTCTTTCCACGTCAGCATGATCAAGGCGAATGACTTTGATCACCATGGGTTCTAACGGGGGCCTTGTATGTTCACCATACACGGAACACGGACAGAACCATAGCCAAGCCATGAAAAACGGGACAACCAGCGATGTGAGTCTCATGATCATATTCCCTATGTCTCAGGACCCCGATCTTTGCCGAGGGAATGATCTTTAACAGGCCTCCTGCGGCCTGCACCGTGGTGTATTCGTGTACCTCCAGGGCCGACTGAAAAAACGGAAAACCTGATTTACAGGGACCCTGTTGTAGGTGATACAATCGTCACCCCCGGCGGCACTCCCAGGCTGCTTGCCGCGAATTTTGCGGGGCCGTCATTATTCTCCGATCACCTCAAAGGAGGCAGCCTTCACAAGTTCATCGTCAAGACCGTATGTGATCTGATTTCGTGCCTCATCTTTCATCGTGATGTGCTCTACCGTCCACACGCCCACCTCCGAATTATTTTGGATGATCACCTGGGTCCGGTATGTGTCCGTTTGGCCGTGGTACGTGCAAGTAAACGGAATGTGCGCTTTGGCGGAAGGACTTCGCAGCCTCCCAAACACGATATTGATGCCGGAAACATCATCAGATCCGGACACGATGATCTCAACGTACTCTCCGTAGGATACGACGGCCGGGACTATTGTCAGATTATCCAGGGTGGGCGGGTAAGCATCTGAATTTTCGCCATATACCCGGACCATCGCTTGGGCGAAAAGTTCCGGATTATTGTTCCGATAGTACACTTTGTTGTTTTTTGCGATGTCCTCTATCTGTAAATAATCCAAAATCCATTGCCCTGATTCTGCATTCTTGGGAAAAACGGCATCTCCGGCAAAAACATTTTGCTCTTCCGTGTTCCCACAGCTGATCGACATTCTAGCATTTTTGGACGGGCTGATCAATGCGCCGCGTACTTGCGCAACGCCGGATTGGTCGTCTTCAGCTCGCACAATCAGGTGAATCTTCTCACCCCCCCGGATTTCAGCGGGGTCGATCATCACGTCTACAATCGTAGGAGGCGTATTGTCCGAGCCTGAACCGATCACTTCAAATGCGGCTGTCCGAAGCATGGCGTCTTGTTCTGTGTACGTCTTTGCGTTTTGTACCTGATCCGTCAAGCGCAGGCTTGTGATAATCCAAGTTCCGGTTTCCGCCCCGTCAGGTAATTCAATGACCCCGACCCAAGGCCCGCCTTCATCCTCGGATTTTCGGCAGTGAAAGCCCACGACAGCCGTTCCTGAGGGACTTTTCGCTTTCCCTGAAACAGCATGTGTTCCCGAAAGGTTGTCTGCGGCGCGTACGTAAACGATGACGTTGGCGCCCGGGGGGGCCTTTTGGGGATCAAACGCGACCGACATCAATGTCGGAGGTTCTGCGTCCGAATATTCCGGCTTCTCGGAATATACCCCCGGCTCTTTAAAGGGCTCGATGCCGCCTGCAGGCGTTTTGGTGCTTGGCTCTGCCGTGCGATCCAATCTATTGCTTAATCGACCGGAAGGTTCTGTGGCTACAGGCGGGAACGAAGCCGCTTTTTGCCGTACTTGACCCGGCAAGTCTTGACGAATAGGGTTATCCAGGTCTGTACCTGGTGCTGTAGTTGATTCGGTCTTCTCAACGATTTCTTTTCGCACAACCCGTTCTTGGGAATGATGGCGGTCTTTTGGGCTGCCATGAAGATGGAGCCGGTAATACACAGCCAATGCAATGATGGTGGCCGCACATACCAAACCTAAGTGGGTGAGGACTTTTCTGCTTGCAGCCGTTTGTGAACTTGGTTTTGCGTGTCCCGATTTCAAAAGCGAACTCCCAGTCGACATACCCGCTGTTTTTCAAACGCATATACCAGTCACCACTTTTTTAACAGTTTTTATCGTGGCAATAAAGGTGTTTTTGGCGGCCCCTTCTTGCTGTTATCGCTTTGGGGCGAATGTTGGGAACCGCTTGGCGATCCACAGCAGGAGAATCAGACCTGGAATGGCCGCGCCTGTGGTGAGGACAAAAAAGCTGATCCAGCTCATGTGGTCGGCCAGCCAGCCACCTGAAGAGGACAACAGTGTGCGGCCGAAGGCCATGAAGGAGGTGAGCAAGGCATACTGCGTGGCCGTGTAGGCGACATTGCAAAGGCTGGACAGATAGGCTACAAAGGCCGCCGTGCCCATACCGCCGCTCAGGTTCTCAATGGCAATCGTCAGGGCCAGCATAGTGGTATCATTGCCGGCCACTGCCAGGGCTGCAAACATGAGATTCGACAGCATCTGGAGCACGCCGCACACCAACAGGCTTTTCATGATCCCCAGGCGGTTAACCATGAGGCCGCCGATCATGCCCCCGGTAATGGCGGCCGCTAAGCCGAACATTTTGCTGAAATTGGCGATCTGTATCTTGGTGAAGCCAAGCTCGATATAGAAGGGATTTCCCATGATCCCGGCCAATGCGTCGCCCAGTTTGTACAGGAGGATAAAGAGCAGCACCCACAGCCATCCACGTCTTTTCATGAATTCGGCAAAAGGGCCGACGACTGCGCCGAAAATCCATGCCAGGACCTTGGCGGTCCCGGTATGAAGACGGGGCCTGGCCTCCAGGTATCCGGCAATCCGTTTTTCCCGGTCCAAAGATTCCCGGCTCTTTCTGACGCTTGGCTCCGGATTGACTAAAACCGTGATGATCCCCACCACCATCAGCGCGGCCATGAACGCGTACGTGGCAAACCATCCCCAAAAAGTGGCCAGATACAACGCCCCGGCGCCGGAGACCAACATGCCGATCCGGTATCCCAGGACGATGGTGGCTGCCCCGGCGCCAAATTGAGGTTCTTCCAGAATTTCAACACGGTATGCGTCAATGACGATGTCCTGGGTGGCGGAGCAAAAGGCTACGGCAAAGGCGAGAAGGGCGGTGAGCCCGGGGCGGGTCGCCGGATCTGTAGCGCCCAACCCGGCGATCGCTGCTATCAGGGCCAGTTGCGTTACAATGGCCCAGCCCCGCCGCCGTCCCAACGAGCGCGTGAAATAAGGCGCCGGCATGCGGTCTACGAGCGGGGCCCAAACAAACTTGAAGGTGTAGGGGGCGCCCATAAGGGCAAAAAGGCCGATGGTGGTTTTGCTCACCCCGACCTCCACCAACCACAAAGACAGGGTCCCAAAGGTCAGGGCCAAAGGCAGGCCGCTGGAAAATCCAAGAAACAGCAGGGCCAGCACCCGGCGGTCGGTATAAACGCGGCACGCTTCGAGCCAGCGGCCGAATGGTTTCTCCTGAGAGGCATTGCCCATGGCGCATCCATGTACACGGTGGGCCAGTGTAATCACCAGCCTTTTGATTCCTTGATATCAGACCAACGCAGCGCCAAGGGGGCCTGGTGCCGAACCTTCATTTTTCCGGTTTGAAGTATTTGATATCCAGAATCGAGCCCTTCCGCTCTTTTTGGGGTCTTAACACGGCCTCTACAGGCATACCGATATAGATGTCTTCAGCCTTGACTTTATCCAAATAATGGACAAGTGCGCCGTCGGTGCCTGTTATCTCAATGACGGCAAGCAACACGGGGCTGGGGGTGAAGGTTCCATCCAGTTTTCTATAACATACCGTATAAGTATGGACCCGCCCTTTCGGGGAGACCTCAACGAAGTTGTCTTCGATTCTTGCAAAGCACCTTTCGCAATACGTCCTGGCAGGCAAAAATGTCACCCCGCATGCGTGGCACCGGGCCGCTGCCAGTTTGCCCTGCATCAATGCCCGGAAAAACCTTTCCCCCGCCCTTCCTGCCGTATACACGTAATTCACAGGGATTTGGCCTCGCCAGTGGGTTAGCTCTGCCGTGCTACGGTGTCGTTCCGCCAGTCCCATGGTTGTTTTCTCCTTTCACAAATCTCAAATCGACGAATGGACCACCAGGTAAGATGGTCCGGATGCAAGACGCGCGACGTTTCCTGAACGGTGACACGTACATCGCGACTCGGAATTGAATCGCGAATAACGAGTAACGATTGGACGGTGCACCACAGATCAGCTTCTTGCGTTGTCGTCATTTCAGGGGCTTGAAGTACTTGATATCCGTAATGGCCCCGACACGTTCGGTTTGAGGCCGCCAGACAGCCTTGACACGCATGCCGACAACGATTTTTTCCGGCTTCACTTCGTCAACGAGATGCAGAATACCCATTCCACGGGAAGCCCCATCAATTTCGATAACCGCCGGCGTGAAGGGACGCCGGCCCTTGCCGAGGCGCCCTGCAGCCCAGTCCACGTAACTGACGGCAAATGTGTTTACCGTGCCTGTGTCTTCAACGGCCACCCACTCATCGGTGATTCTCCAGCAACGCTCGCAAAACATCCTGGGTGGGAGCATAATGCGGCTGCATTTTCGGCATTTTTTCGCCATAATCCGGCCTTCTTTAAGGCCCTTCAGATATCGTCCGATAGCCACCCCATCGTCCCAGGCGTATTGCAGGTTTGGATTCCAGGCCGCTGTGACGACCTTGCCCTGAGCAAAGTCTTTGGAATTCAGGCGGGTTGCCGTATTGCGCAGCATGTCGGCTGTTATTTCCATGGGATCTCCTCCTATGTTCTCATCACCATGACGGTGCCTACCTGCATCAAATCACCCCAAGCCTGGGCAACACCTGTGGTAGGTCTGCCCGGCACCTGGCGTTTGCCTGCTTCGCCTCGAAGCTGTAGGAAAATTTCCGCAACTTTCATGAGGCCGGCTGCGGCTATGGGGTTGCCCACGCCAAGCAGCCCTCCGGAAGGACATACAGGCAGGTTCCCGTCCCTCTGGGTGACGCCGTCTGCCAGCAGTCTGGGTGCTTCACCTTTTCCGCACAGAAGCAACCCTTCCATGTGATGAAGTTCTTTATAGGTGAATGGATCGTAGGGCTCGGCAATATGGATTTCTTTGTGGGGCTCCCTGATGCCCGCCATGTCGTAAGCCTGCCGAGCGGCTACTTCCAAGTATTGAGGATAGCACAAGTCCCGGGTGCACCAGTAGGCCGTGTCCAGGGCGTTGCCGACCCCGTCAATCCACACCGGCTTGTCCGTGATGCGTCGGGCCACATGTTCCTCTGCAAGTACAAGCGCCACGGCCCCGTCGCTTGTGGGGCTGATGTCGAGTCGGTGAACCGGATAGGCCAGCACCTCTGAGTTGAGTACGTCCTCTACCGTAATTTCCTGTGCAATCTGGGCCGCCGGATGATCCATGGCATTTTTTTTGTTTTTGACCGCCACCGGCGCGATGTCTTTCTTGGTAAGGCCATAGGTATGCATGTAGCGATGCATCTCCATGGCAAAAATCCAAATCAAGGTCGGATACAGGGGCTGTTCTGTCGTATGGTCGAAGATGGTTAAAAAAGCCCCGGCAGGATGGGGATGGCAGCTTGACATCTTTTCCTCGGCGACGACCAGACAGGTGTCAAACATGCCTGATGCCACATGAAACCAGCCGTGAATCGGCGCGTAGACACCGGTGCCTCCCCCTACATAGTTTCGCATGACGGGCTTACGATAGGCCCCGGATCCGTCATTGAGAAATTCGCCATTCATATGGATGCCGTCAAAGGCATCAGGCGCTGTGCCGATAGTGACGGCATCGATGTCCTTTAAGGACAATTCACAGGAATCAAGGGCCATCTTGGACGCCTCATAGGCGAGCTCTTTGGGAGTCTCAAGGGCGCGACGGACGAATTTCGTCATGCCGGCCCCTACAATCGCCACTCTTCTTTTTCCCATAAAATTTCCTCCCTAAAGGCTATTCGGGTTATATGCGCTCATTGGACAAAATCGCCACGGCCCCGGTGGTCGTTGGAACACCCCGCCAGGTTTGGGCAAGGCCTACGCGGGCATTTTTCACTTGATTGGCCGCCTTTTCCCCGCGCAATTGCAAGACGACCTCCAGTACCCTGTGCGCCCCGTTGGCTTCAAAGCAATGCCCCATTCCCAGGCATCCCCCAGAGGGATTCACGGGAAGCTCTCCGTTGATCCGGGTGGCTCCGGACTCCGTAAGGTATCCCGCTTCACCCGGCCGGCACAGCTTCAGGGCTTCCAAGTGTTGGAGTTCTTTGTAGGAATACTCGTCGTTGAGTTCAACAAAATCGATCTTACTTCGAGGGCTTTGCATGTCGGCTTGTTTGAAAGCCATCTCTGCGGCCAATCTTGTGTAGACGGCCTCGCCCCAATGCCGAGACTCCAAGGTCGGGGTGTCGGAGCACCATCCGATACCCCGAATCCAGACAGGCGGATGGCCAAGGGTCCCCGCCAGGTCCTTTGAAGCCACAAGCATCACCACGGCCCCGTCTGAGGTTTGGGCAATATCCAACTTTCCCAAAGGTTCCGACACGGGTTCGGCGAAAAGCACATCTTCTATGGTGATTTGCGCCCCGTGACCCGCCAACGGGTTGGTCAGGGCGTTTTTCCTGTTTTTGGCCACCACGGCCGCGCAGGCCCTTCGCGAGGTCTTTGTGAGGTGCAAAAACCTGGTCATCTCCAGTCCGGCAATGAAATCGGGATGGACGTCCAGGGGCCGGTTGTAAAAGGGGTCCAGGGCGAAATTAACCAACTCGGACTTGGTAAGCATGTTGGACGCCTTGCTCATGGCCTGAACAGCGACCAGACGACCGAATCCGGACTGAATCATCATGCAGGCCTGGGCCAATGCGTGCATGAAGTCTCCCGCAATGGTATTGACAGGTTTTTGGATGGCGCCCAGCTGGTCGTTGCTGTATTCATCTGCAATGCTGTATCCTTCCAAGAAATCTTCCGACGTGGCCACAAAACCGTCGATATCTTTTGGCTCGACACCGGCATCCGCGTAGGCTTTTACGGCCGCTTCAAAGGTTAGTTCTCGATAGGATACGTCCGCTGACGTGGCGCGAAATCCCGTTGTTCCGACCCCCACAATAGCAATATTGTCAAACATAGGATTTATCCTTTCGTTGTTCGCTGTTTTTAGTCGATTCCTTTTTCTTTGCTTCCGTCGTTCCCGGTTCCAGGATCAGGCAGGACAAGGGAGGCAGCGTCAGGGAAATTGATTGGGCAAAGCCGTGCAGCGGTTCTTTTTTTGTCTTGACCACGTCCAGGTTGCCTACATTGCTTCCTCCGTAATAGGATGAGTCCGTGTTCATCCGTTCTCGGTACCCTTGGCTATCCGGCACACCGATTCTGTAGCCATGCCTGGGGATGGGGGTCAGATTCAGGATGCAGACAAGAGACGTTTTTTCCCCGAATCGCACATAAGAGACCACCCCCGTGTCGGCGTCGTTACAATCGATCCATGCAAAGCCTTCCGGCGAGGGATCACGTTCCCACAAGGGATGGGCCTTAAGATATAATTCTCCCAGATCCTCAAAAAATCTTTGGAACTTCTGCCGCATGGGATGGGACTCCAGGCTCCAATCAAGCCCGCCATCAAAATACCACTCATCCCATGGAGCCAGTTCCGTACCCATGAAAAGCAGTTTTTTCCCGGGATGGGTGTACATATATGCCAGGAGCAGACGCAGATTGGCAAACCGTTGCCATTCATCGCCGGGCATTTTTCTTAAAAGGGAGCCTTTGCCGTAGACCACCTCGTCATGCGAGAAGGGCAGGATAAAATTTTCACTGTAGGCGTATACCATGGAAAAAGTCAGATTGTTGTGATGGTGTTTTCGGTATACGGGATCCTTTTGAAAATATAACAGGGTGTCGTGCATCCACCCCATGTCCCATTTGAAACCAAAACCCAGGCCGCCGACGTAAGCAGGCGACGTTACGCCTGACCAGGACGTAGACTCCTCGGCCACGGTAAAACATCCTGGAAAGAGTCCATAAACGGCTTCGTTGAGCTGCCGAAAGAAACTTATGGCTTCAAGATTTTCATTGCCTCCGTAACGATTCGGGATCCATTGGCCTTGTTTTTTGCCATAGTCCAGATACAGCATGGAGGCTACCGCGTCGACCCTGAGGCCGTCGATATGATACTGGTCGAGCCAGAACAAGGCATTGGCCAGGAGAAAGTTCCGAACCTCGTGCCTGCCGAAATTAAAGATGAGAGTACCCCATTCGGCATGTTCGCCCTCGCGGGGATCCTGATGTTCATAGAGGGCTGTGCCATCGAAGCGCCGAAGGCTCCAGTCGTCTTTGGGAAAATGGGCGGGGACCCAGTCTATGATGACCCCGATGCCGTGTTGGTGACAGGTGTCCACAAAGAACTTGAAATCGTCCGGTGTGCCGAATCGGCTGGTTGGGGCGTAATATCCTGTCACCTGATATCCCCACGACGCATCCAGGGGGTGCTCAGCCACAGGCATCAGTTCCACGTGGGTGAAGCCGAACCTCTTGACGTGGTTGACGATTTTCGGGGCCAATTCCCGATAGGTAAGCCATCGGTTTCCCTCGTTCGCCACCCGCATCCATGAGCCCAGGTGGACCTCATAGATCGCCATAGGCTCGTGGCGCAGGTCATGTCTTTCTCGGCCGGTCATCCATGAGGCATCATTCCAAGCATAGGCTTCCATGTCCCAGACCACGGATGCGGTCTTGGGCCTGAGTTCCGCGGCAAAGGCGAACGGATCGGCCTTGATTCTCAGATTTCCGTTGGCGGTCTTGATTTCATATTTGTATAGTGTTCCCAGGCCGAGGCCCGGTACGAAGATTTCCCAGATTCCGGATGCTCCCATGGCCCTCATCGGGAACAGCCTGCCGTCCCAGCCATTGAAGCTGCCGACAACGCTGACCCGCTGTGCCCTCGGGGCCCATACGGCAAAAGACACGCCCGACACGCCATCCATGGTGCGCAGATGCGCGCCCAGTTTTTCATATAGACGATGGTGGGTGCCTTCGCCGGCCAAATAAAGGTCCGTGTCCCCAAGTGTGGGAAAGAATCGGTAGGGTGCGTCGCTTTGCCAGCTGTCTCCATTGTCAAAGTAGAAACGGAGCGTGTACGCCAGGGGCAGCCGTCGCCGGGGCAGAAAAAAGGCAAACAGGCCTCCCGGGTGGCATTTTTCCATCAAACAGGGATTCCTGCCGCCGGTAAGCATTTCCGCGCTGACCGCATCGGGATGAAACGCACGCACGACAATTCCGTCTTTCCCGTTTAACGTAAACGGGTGGGCGCCGAGGATGCTGTGGGGGTCCGAATGTTCTACCCTAATGAGCCTTTCCAGGGCTTCTTTGGAAATGCCTGCCAGCAAAGGATGTTTTGACATAGGACGCTTTTTCCAAAATGAATTTTCGTAGAAAAATCAAGCGTAAGATAATACGATGGCTTTTCAGGAATCAAGGAAAAACAAACATGCCCGGCAAACCGCCTCCATCAACACAAGGCCGTCGTTGCCGGCGGTCAAGAAAGGAGCCAGCCATGATCGTGTTATACATTACATCTTTTGAAAGACATACGGGCAAAGACCTTATTACCATGGGCCTCATGGACCGGCTCGGGAAAGACGGTTTTAAGGTGGGTTATTTCAAACCATTCGGGCACGCGGCACAGAATGCGGAGGGCGTTGTTGCGGACAAAGGCGCTTTGTTCATTCACAGGCTTTTCGAATTGGACGATCCTGTTGCGTCTATCTGCCCCGTGGTTCTTACACAGGAGCTTGTCAGAAAAAATCAGGAACAAGACATTTCGGGCTTGGAAGAAAAGATCATAACGGCCTTTTATGACGTGGCCAAGCATAAGGACGTGGTTGTGGTCAATTGCGACAATAATGTGTCTGAGGGAAGTTCTTTTGGGTTGTCCGGGACCCGCTTGATCAAATTACTTGGGGCGCATGCGCTGTTTGTGGAAAGATATGCCCAGGGGTATTCCGTCGATTTTTTGTTGGAGATGAAAAACATTGTAGGCGAGGCGATGATCGGTGTTTTTTTCAATAGGGTGGAGCACCCGCATCTCGAAGAGATCAGAAAGCCCGTTTCCCAATTTCTGGCCCGCAAGGCATTGGATGTCTATGGCGCGTTACCCCGAGACCGGATCTTGGGCTCTGTTGGAATCAAGGCCTTGGTCAGCTATCTGAATGGTCACGTGGTCTGTGGAAAGGATACACTGGATGCACTGGTGGAGGGTTTTCTCGTGGGGGGCATGCAGGTAGACAAGTTTATCACGTACATGCTGAAAAGCCCTGCTTCGGCGGTTATTGTGGGCGGTGACCGGACCGATATTCAGTTGGTGGCCATAGAAAATGGGGCCACATGTCTTATTCTGTCGGGCAATCTTTACCCCAACCAGACCATAACCAACAGGGCTGAAGCAAAGGGGGTCCCTGTGGTGGTTGTAGGAGATGACACATTTACGGTCGCAAAAAAGGTCGAGTCCATACCAGGAAACCTCAGCCTGGAAGACAGGAAGAAAATAGACCACGGGATCAGACTTGTGAGCCAATGTTTTGATTTTAAGAAACTGTACAAGACTGTCAAACTCACAAAGTCGTTCTGAGTTTTTTTAAAAAGATGGGTTTTTCGGAAGGTTGGCTGCCATGCTTTTTCGGTTGACGCCTTGGCCCTTTTGCCATATAGGTTTTTTCGAAAAATCGATTTTTATCGAGGTGTTGGCTATGCCGGATGAAAAGAGACGATTTACTCGCATTCTATTCAACGTAGAGGCTCAGGTCAAGCTTGGCGACACATACTATCGGGCGCAGGAGATTTCGAACCTGAGTGTGGGGGGATGTCTCTTGCCCATTGCCGTGGAAGGCGAAGTCGGCGCCGAATGTCATGTCAAGATCCGTTTGGGCGATGCCGGAAGCGAGCTTGCCGTTGCCGTCCAAGGGCAGGTCGTCCGAATTACCCCGCAAGCCGTAGCCATTAAGTTTACCGGCGTTGATGTGGACAGCCTCCATCATCTTCAGAATATTGTTCGATACAATTCCGCCGATCCTGATGCTGTGGAGAGGGAAATTCACGATAACTCCGGCATCATCTAGGCCCGCCGTTCTGCAGTGCATTTTTGATATCCTGCGAATCCGACCATGTGTTTCGGTGCGGTTTGGTATGAGGGCGGGGATGGACGATGCATCCGCAAACCTTGTCACGAGGCTGCCCCGATCCGAGAAACAAACGATAGGGAGTTTTATATTGAAAAAAGAAAGCGATAGTCCGGAGATGACCCAACGGCTGGTTTGGATTGACCTGGAAATGTCCGGCCTTGATCCGGCTAGGCACGTGATTCTTGAGATTGCCGCGGTTGTTACCGACAACGATCTGGAGGTTGTGGCGGAAGGCCCAAGCATGGCGGTACACTACTCAAAAGAGGTCCTGGTATCTATGGAGGCGTGGAGCAGGGAGCATCATCAGGCGTCGGGGCTCTTGGACAGGGTGGAGACCTCGCCATTTGACTGCCGGCGTGCCGAGAAAAAGACCTTGGAGTTTCTTCGTGCTTATTGCCGACAGGGAAGTTCTCCCCTGTGCGGTAATTCTGTCTGGCAGGACCGACGTTTTTTGGCCCAATACATGCCTTCTCTAAACGGATTTCTTCATTATCGAAACATCGATGTGAGTTCCATCAAAGAATTGGCCAGAAGATGGTTCCCATCCGTGCCGGTCTATCAAAAACAAAAGGCGCATCTGGCCTTGATGGACATCAAAGAATCTATCGCGGAGTTACAGTTCTATCGCAAAAGGGTGTTTTTGTGCGATAGAGGTGACGTTTAAATCTTTGGAGAGAAGGCGCGAAAACCTTCGGTCCTCATGCGTTGCAAGGTATTGGCTCGGGCGATTGCCGAAAGGCGGGCTTGCGCACAGGCTCTTTCGGATTATGGACCGACAGCCGATGCAACATGGTGCCCGGCACAGACAATAGCCTTTTGCTTGCCCGCTGCCGGTGACCGATATCTTGTGCCCCGCATACCGGGGGCGTCTTGCCCGAGACGTTCTCTAGAATTGAATCTGAATGCGTTTTTTGTTTTGCCCCTCGTTTTCAACGGAGAGGAAAACCTTTCCCAGACGTTCACACCAGGTTCGTACGTCTTTTTCAAAGGTGGGACAATCTCCAAGGATTTCCAAAATATCCCCGGGTTTCATGTCGGGGGCTTTAACGGCGATTTTTAAAACCGGCTGAGGGCATTTCATGCCAAGGGTATCTAAGACTTCTACGGCCATTGTTGTCTATGCCTCCTTATCAATTTTCCAATGAACGACCCAAGATGTGCAACCACATATTCTCTCTACCACAAATTTTCACGCAGTTTAACCAGTTTCCGTCCGCAAAGCCCTTTTTCCCTTGCAGGGATAACCATTCGAGGGGCCATGCGCCGCCAATAGTGCTCACTTCAGCTTAATCTAGCTCACTCTAGTGGGTAGCGCAGGCCAGACAGGGATCATAAGCCCGAAAGGCCATTTCCACCACATTCAGCTTGCCGTCGGAAACGGCATTTTCCTTGATCAAGGCTCTTGCCGCCTTGTCCACTGACATGGCAATAGCTGCCGCACTGTTTTGGGTAGCCACTAACAGATTCAGTTTTTCTATAATTCCTTTTTGATTCGTTTGGTAGTGATGAAAAAGGGTGCCCCTTGGGGCTTCGCAAACGCCCATGCCTTCTGTTGGAGCCCCGGTTGGGAGATTTCTGACCTTGGCGCCGGTGATTTCGTTGTCGCCGGCAAGCTCTCTCAGCCGTTCTGCCGCGTATAACACCTCCACCAGTCTGGCCCAATGATAGGCCAGGGTGTTGTGGGCCGGCTTGCCGCCCAAGGCATCAAACATCTTTTCGTATTCGGCCTGTGCCATGGGGGTGGCCATGCCGTCGGACGCGTTCAACCGGGCAAGGGGTCCCACCCGATAAATGCCGCTGTCGGTCCCATCAACGAAGCCTTTCCACCCGATGTTTTTTAAATACAGAAATTTCTGGTATGTCCAGGGCTCAACGCGCTCTTCAAGGTGGTCCAGGTATTCGGCTGCGCCAAATTCGGCAAATATCCCGCCGTGGGGATCGACCACCCGGACTTTGCCGTCGTAGAAGTTGGTTTTTCCCTGATTGTCGACCAGGCCCATGTAGTATGTTTTCAAGGAAAAGACATTGCTGGTCAATAACTTGGCGAAAAGCCGGTTATTCAGGGCCACATCATGGAATATGTCCAGCGTGAATTGGGCGAATTCCACGGCATCGTCTGCGATAACCTGGATCTTGGCCCTTTCCGCCTCTGTGACAGATTTTGAGACCCCGCCGGGAAGCCCGCACACCGGATAGAGCGCACTGCCTGCCAGCATAGCGATAATGCTTCGCACCCTGTTGCGCATATCGATGATTTTTTTGCCTGTTTCAGTACCATATTTATTGATGACACCCAGGATGTTCCTTTCTGCGCGGGGCGCAACAGGGCCCATGATCAGATCGGGGCCCCCCAGCACATAAAAGTGCAGCAGATGGTCCTCAAAGATAAAGGCATTGAATATGAGTTCCCTGATCTTTTTTGCCGCAGGCGGCGGTTCCACCCTAAAAAGATGATCTAATGCCTTACTGGAAGCTGTGTGGTGCGCTGTGGGACAGACACCGCAAATCTTCTGGGTCAATGTGGGCAGTTCCTCTGCTGCCCGTCCTTCACAAAATTTTTCGAACCCCTTGAAATCCGGTATCTGGAGATAGGTGCGGTTGACATGGCCCTTGTCATCAAACAAAATTTCAATCTTTCCGTGTCCCTCCAGCCTTGTGATGGGATCTATCGTAATACGTTTTGCCATGGACCTTATCGGTGCACCTTTCTTTTCAAAATGGACGAAGCCACGCTGTACCGATAGAACAATCCCGCCGGATCGGGGATTGAATCGACTATGTCAGACAGCCTTTGTTCCTCTGTTGCATCCATAAAAGCCGCCAGGAAGGAGCAGGCTTTCGCGCCCTGATCTCTTACGTTGTCGGTAGGGCCAAAGCAGCCCCTGCAGGGCATGTTTGCGTGAATACATCGGGCCATGCAACCGCCCCTGGTCACAGGACCCAGGCAGATGATTTCCTGGTTCAAAAAACACTGGGAAGGGTCCCACTCTACCTCATAGAGCCTCTTAAACGATGTGATGGTCAAGCTTTCCGGTCTTGTTTCTTTGCGGGGGCAGGTGTCACAAAGGGCCTTGTTGTCGGCCAAGACGCCGCCCTTTGCCGGCAGCCTGTTTTCCAGAGCCATCATGACGGCTTCTTTGACGAGTTCAGGCGTCGGCGGGCATCCAGGAATATAGTAGTCCACATCAACGACCTGATCCAGGGTCTTAACCGTGCCGTGAAAACCCGAGAGCGCCAATGTGTTTCCCGCATCTCTGGTTTGCTCCTGTGGCAAGATCCCATCGGGGTTGTTCATCGTGGGGACCTCTTTGTAGACTCTGTTCAACAGGTCTTGCCGATGAAAGAAGTTTGCCAGCCCCACCACGCCTCCAAGATGGGCACAGCTTCCGTGGGCGAACAGCAGTTGGGACTTTTGTCGCAACAGCCTGGCCATGGCGACCTGTTCATCCATCCTGATCGCACCATTAATCAGTGTCGCGGTGATGGCCCCGTCATCGAGAGAGGCCACATCGTGATACTTGAAATCCAGGGCTACCGGCCAAAAAACAATCTCCGCGGCTTCGGCCACGGTGAGGATGTCTTCCGCCAGGTCAACGACGGATTCTTCACAACCACCGCAGCTGGAGCACCAATACAGGGCGATTTTCGGTTTATTTGTCATAGCTCAATAAACGGGGTCTAAAGCATGAGCGGTCCCAGTTGTCTGATCCGCTCGGTCATATCAGAAACCACCTGGACGAATTTTTCTTGTTCACCTGCCGATATCCAATCGAGTTTCAGCCTGTCTTTTTCGATACCGAATTGGCTGAGCACGGTCTTGGTCATGACAAATCTCTTAAGCATCTGGATATTGCCTTCCTTGTAGTGGCACTCGCCAGGGTGACAACCCAGAATCACGACACCGTCAGCGCCTTCTTTAAAGGCTTGCAAAATGAACTGGGGATCTACCCTGCCGCTACACATGACCCTTACGACTCTCAAGTTCGGAGGATAATTTTTGCGGGCCCTTCCGGCAGCATCAGCGCCTTCGTAAGAACACCAGTTGCACAAAAAGCCGACAATGACAGGCTCAAAATCGTTCATACCCAAGGAAGTTCTCCTGCTCGGTTGTTATTTACGTTCTCCGGGCCATAGTTTTTATCTCGGCCGACATCTGAGCGTCCGTGAAATGCCTGGCTTTGATAGCGCCGCTCGGGCAGGCTGCGGCGCAGATACCGCATCCGGTGCAAAGGACCTCATTAATCTGAGCTGTTTGTCGCACGCCGTCGTAGTTGATGGCCTTGTACGGACATAGTCCCACGCAGATCTTACATCCCGAACAATACGCGTCATCTATGACAGCCGTCATGGCCTCAAGGACCAGTTTTTCCCCCGGCCGGAGGCTTGAAACGATTTTCCCCGCCGCCGCTTGTCCCTGGGCGACTGCGCCTGGAATGTCCTTTGGCCCTTGGGCGCAACCGGAAATCAGCACGCCTTCAAGCGCTGTGGACACAGGCTCCAGCATTGTCTGCTGTTCAACAAAAAAACCGGCTTCCCCAAGGGCGGCGTCGAAAATTCGGGAAAGACGTTGGGCATCTTGGGCGCCTTCCATGGCCGGCGCCAGCAGGACCATATCATAAGTCAGGGACTGTGAGCGGCCGCAAACATCCGTATATTCCAGTCGGGCTCGGCCGTTGCCTTTGGTGATGGTTATGGAACCGGAATCCTTCAGGTGCACGTGTCTTACCTTGGCTTTTTCACTCACCTTATCAAAGAAAGGTTGGGCTTCTTTGCCCGGCAGACACAGGTCGGAATAGAAGTTGGTAATGGGTACGCCGGGCAGTTTTTCGTGTACCTGGTGGGCGAATTTGAGCAAATACGTGCAACACACCGCGGAGCAATGGCGGTGATATTCCGTAGAGCGCGAACCCACGCAGTGTATCAGCGCAACGGATTCCGGAGGCCGGCCATTTTTCAATTCGATCCGACCGGCCGTGGGGCCGTTGGCGTTGACGAGCCTTTCAAACTCAAGGCTGGTATACACGTCATCAATGTCGCCATAGCCGTACTGCGGAGCCTTTTTGACGTCAAAGCAATCAAAACCGGTTGCAATAACGACCGCGCCGATGGAAGCCTCTGCTATCTCGTCGGTTTCTTCATAGTTGATGGAGCCGAATGGGCAGGCCTCTTTGCAAGCCCGGCACGCCTCCCCTTGCCATCTAAGACAATGGGCTTTGTCTATGGCCGCCAGATTCGGCAAGGCGCCCGGATAAGGAATAAAAATGGCTTTTCGGGTGTCCAGCCCTTCATTGTATTCGTTGCTGACGGTTACCGGGCAAACTTCCAAGCAGGCCCCGCAACCGATACAGGTTTGTTGATCGACAAACCGGGCCTTTTTGTTTACCTTGACCGTGAAGTTGCCGTAGTAGCCCAGGAGTTCCTGCACCTCGCTCAACGTCCACAACTGGATGCCTTTATGGTGCAACACGCTGTCCAACAGGGGATCGAGGATACACGAAGCGCATTCCAGATTGGGAAACACATCCTCGTATCGGGCGACTTTTCCGCCGATACAGGGCGCTTTCTCCACGAGATAAACCTTTCTGCCCTTGTGTGCCAGTGTTAAAGCGGCACTGATACCCGCCATACCGGCGCCGACAACCAGGACATCCGGTTGGCAAGCTATTTCTTTGGTTTCCAGCGGTTCGTGGTAAGCCACCCTGTCCACCGCCGCCGCCAATATGACCTTTGCCTTGTCGGTTGCTCGGACGGGGTCGTCGATCACCCACGCACAGTGCTCCCGAATGTTGGCAATTTGCATCAAATAGGGGTTGAGGCCGGCCGCTTCCATGATTTGTCGGAAGGTGTGTTCATGCTCTTTGGGCGAACAGGCGGCAATGACAACCCTGGCAAGGCCGAGTTCCCGGATCTCTTTTGCAAGGTTTTTTTTGCCGTCCAAGGAACACAGCAAAGGGAAACGCTTAGCCACCACAACATTTTCAAGCCTACCGGCATATTCCACCAAATCATCAAGGTCCATGGCGTTCTTGATATTCGGGCCGCACTCGCAGATAAATACGCCTATGCCTTCGGCTGTCATGGCTCCATCATCATGCAGGCAAAAAAACACGGGGAAAAAGATGCAAGTTCATGGGACGCAGTCCCGACAATTCGTATCCATTGGGATTTATAATAGATGGGATGCCATGGCCAGTCAAATTATAAATCGGTGGGCGTGGCTATTTGCAGACGACAGTCTTGCCGGGGGTGCGATTTTGCGCATTTGCCCCAAACCGGTCTAAAGGGAACGGAGTCCGGGATTGCGTTTCAACAGCCTTTGGTAAACGAAAACGCCGAACCATCCACCCAAAACGTCGGCCAAAAGATCCCACCCATCCGGTGTGCGACCCGGAACAAAAGACTGATGCCATTCATCCGCTGCACCGTATATTCCCGCAAATAAAACGGCCAGTATGAAAACAAGGCTTTCTCTATGGGCAATAGCCGAGTTCCGAAGGGCCCGCACAAAGAGGATGCCAAGCAACGCGTAGGCAAAAAAATGCACGACCTTGTCTATATGATACAAGCCCGGCGTTTGTAACGGCGTGGGAAAAGAAGACTGGATAAATATGGCGGTACAGTACAAAAGGACGGGAAGCCAATATTTTAACCAATGTTTTGTGGAATTTTCAGCCATATTGTTATGGTTGCCCAAACCAACCAAATAGTACCGGTAGTACCGGCGAAAAGCACATGCTGCGCAAAAAAACTGTTGATTTGGTTATGAATAATGTTTCATCATTCAAATATATAATCGCGCAACCAGTTGATTACAGCAATTTAAATGCCACTGTCCACAAGGTTTTTCAGAAATAATCGACAACGCCTTGGAGAGACCTTGCCGGAAACCACTATCAATACGGAGGGAGGTAACGCGGTTGTGTCTGGAAAGGGTATGCACCCGGTGACCAAAAAGGTGTTGGCATGGTATGGGACTCACAAGCGTGATCTGCCGTGGAGAGACAGCGCGGATCCCTACCACGTATGGGTTTCGGAGGTTATGCTTCAGCAAACACAGGTGGAGACGGTAATTCCCTACTACCACCGTTTTTTGTCCAGGTTTCCTACCGTGCAATCCTTGGCGGCCGCCACCCAGGACGAAGTGCTGAAGGCGTGGGAGAATATGGGATATTATGGCCGCGCGAGACATCTCCATGCGGCAGCCGGCCGGATCGTTGAACGTTTTGGAGGCGAAGTTCCCCATGGCCGGGATGAGCTCATGAGTCTTCCGGGGGTTGGAAGATACACGGCCGGCGCGATCCTGAGCATGGCGTTCGGGATGCCGGTGCCGGCTGTGGATGCCAACGTGCGACGGGTGATCATCAGACTTTTTGCAATTGACGAGCCCATAGACCAAAGCCGGACCACACAGCGTGTGTGGGTCTTGGCCGGAGACCTTGTTCCTTCCAAAGGCGCAGGCCGGTTCAATCAGGCGCTCATGGATTTGGGGGCGACGATTTGCCGAGCAAGAGATCCCAAGTGTTTGGTTTGTCCTGCACACACTCATTGTCAGGCCTGCCTGCGGGGCGTGCAGCAGAACCTGCCTTTGACCGGAAAACGGGCGCCTGTGCCCCACCACCATGTCACGGCCGGAATCATCAGAAACGATAAGGGCGGGGTTCTGGTTATTCAGAGGCTCCGCGACGGTCTTCTCGGGGGGCTCTGGAAATTTCCCGGCGGAAAGCAAAAAAAAAATGAAAGCCTTGAGGATTGCCTCCAACGAGAGACCCGCCGAGAAATCGGCATTGCTATTCGGGTCGGACAGGCCCTCTCTTCGGTGAAGCACGCCTACACGCATTTTCGTATCACGCTTCATGCCTTTCAATGTATTCATGTGGCCGGCAACCCCAAGGCTATGCAGTGTACGGATTGGCAGTGGATCGACATGGATCGGTTTGGGGATTTGGCTTTTTCAAAGGTCGACCGCAAGATTATTCGGGCCTTGGCAGGCAATTGACACGGAAAAAAATTTAAGGGCCGATCGAACAATCAAAAAGCCATAAACGTGAGACCGGCAAATTGTCGTAAACTGCGGTGTTGATAGAATAACGATTTTCGAATGCGGTTATCCAGAATACTTAAGTTCATGGTACAACAAGGCCAATGGAGATCGATACAAAAGCCGGGCAACTGTCTGAGCCGTTTAGACCGCGTTTGAGCGGCCGTAACTC
>CAYSGJ010000100.1:0-15371 GCA_964430705.1 uncultured Desulfobacterales bacterium
GTGCAAAGAATCTTGGCATGATGGTTGCGGCGGTATTGGATTTAAGAGATCTGAAATGATGACCCCAACCGGTTTGGACCCATTATTCCAAGGAGGTGGTTGCGATGTTCGGTAGAATTTTGGTTGCCACAGATTCTGTGGACGCCTGTGATGCGGCAGTATTCACGGCGGCTTGGATGGCCGATCAAAACAAAGCGACATTATATATTCTTCATGTCCTTGAGTCCGCCTACTCCGGCAAATACAGACAGTTCGTCAAGCATTTTGAAACGGGAGAAGAAATTGTCAGTGATGCGGAATATAAGGAGAAGGTCAAAGAGCACATTGAAAAAAGCTGTTCTGATGTTTTGAAATTGCTTCCAGGCTATGAAATACAGGTGGCGGCCGGGTTTCCGTGGGAGCAGATTTTAAGACTGGCAAGGCGCGAACGGATTGACCTGATCGTTCTTGGGCCGCATTCCCAAAGAGCCGAAGCCAAAGGCGTGGTTCGCGTGGCCGGGACCATCGGCAGCACGGTCGAAGGCGTTATCTTGCACGAGCGTTGTCCTGTGTTGATTGCAAATGTGACGCCTGCCGAAGAACAACTTGTGTTCAAAAAGGTTATGGTCTGTGTCGATTTTTCCGAATCTTGCCGTTCGGCTTTAGAACTCTCCACGGAATTGGCCCAAGAGTACCGTGCGAAGATCTGTCTATTTCACATGGTCATTGTCCCGGCTTCTCT
The DNA here is from genome assembly GCA_964430705.1 of uncultured Desulfobacterales bacterium. Classification (GTDB taxonomy): domain Bacteria; phylum Desulfobacterota; class Desulfobacteria; order Desulfobacterales. The sequence goes on from CAYSGJ010000100.1 coordinate 722, forward strand.
CAAATATCCGCAGGACGAGTTGGAACGAGACCTTGCGGCATCGAAAAAGCAACTCGAGGCTTTTTCTAAAAACATACCCGGTACGATAGCGTACGAGTGCGGCGTCTGGGAAGGCATTCAGCCTCATTTGGAAATCTTGAAATATGCTCGAGAAAAAGGCGTAGACCTTATTGTTATGGGCTCTCACACCAAAGAGAAACATGATAAATGGTATGTAGGCAGTGCCGTTGAACAGGTCAGTTCCAGATCCAGATGTCCGGTGGTTGTCGTCACGGATCCCAAGGTGGTCGTTCAGGTCAGTCTGTGACGGTCGGCGGTTAGAAATAGCTGGAGCCATCCCAGCAATGAGTGCACAACCTGTCTTTTGGAAGCCCTACGGCATCGACAAGGTCTTCGAGTTTCTGATAGGCCAGTGATGTCAGCCCCAGTCTTTTCCTGATTCTTTCGATCATTTGGAGGTTTTCGGCAGATCCGGCCGTTCTGTATCCTGCAAGACGATCCGTTTCGTTGCCCTGGATATCATTGATGGCCTTGCGGCCGGCCAGGTCCAGGGTTGATCTTGACGTCGAGAAATTCAAGAACTCGCACGGGTATATCAACGTGGGACAGGCCGCGCGCATATGCACTTCCGTGGCCCCATAATCAAATAGTTTTTCAGTGTTGTCTTTGAGTTGTGTTCCCCGGACAATCGAGTCTTCACAGAAAAGCAGTCGTTTGCCGTCAATCAAGTCTTTAATCGGTATGAGTTTCATCCTTGCAACCAGGTCCCGCTGTTTCTGGCTTTGAGGCATGAAGCTCCGAGGCCATGTAGGCGTGTATTTCACATATGGGCGGATGTATGGGATCTTTTTTTCGGCGGCATATCCGATGGCATGCCCGATTCCGGAGTCCGGGATTCCTGCCACAAAATCGACCACCGTATCGTCGTTTTTGGCCAGCGCGATCCCGCAACGGTTCCGGACCGTTTCTACATTGATCCCTTCATAGCTCGAAGCCGGGTAACCGTAGTAGACCCACAAGAAAGTGCAGATTTGCATATTTTCCCCGGGCTTTCGGCACTGCTCGTATCCGTCTGGCGTCATGTAAATGATTTCTCCGGGTCCTAAGTATTTATCGACGTCGAATCCAAGGTTGGGCAAGGCACAGGACTCCGATGAAGCCGCAAAAGCCCCCTCCTTGGTACCAATCACAAGTGGTGTTCTGCCCAGTCTGTCTCGAGCGGCATATATGCCGCCCTTGGTCAACAACAAGAGTGTGCAAGAACCTTGAATCGTTTCTTGCGCTTTCATAATGCCTTCAACAAAAGAGTCGGCCCGGCAGATCAGCATGGCCACCAATTCCGTGGGGTGCAGCTGCCCCCCGCTCATTTCTGAGAAATGTACTTTGTCGTTTAGCGCCCGTTGTCCGAGTTCTGCCAGATTGTTGATCCTGCCCACGGTAACGATGGCGAAAGTGCCCAGGTGGGACCCGATAAGGAGGGGCTGGGAGTCGGTGTCGCTAATCACGCCAATGCCCATATTGCCTCCCAGCTTGGGCACGTCTGCTTCAAATTTGGAGCGAAAATAGTCATTTTCTATATTGTGAATAGATCGGGAAAACCCATTTCTGCCTTGCGTGCAAAGCCCTCCAAGCTTGGTTCCCAGGTGAGAGTGATAGTCGGTCCCGTAAAAAAGATCCAATGTGCAATCTTGCCTTGAAACTTCCCCAAACAATCCGCCCATGTTCCAGATCCCTTCTTCAGATTTGAAAGTTTTTCCCAATGCCTGGCCAGGGTTTGTATCACTTTCCGGGTTGAAGTTCTACGGCTTTTCCGCCCTTGTCTTGACGGACAGGGTCCGTTCTGTTACTCAGTGTTGCTCAAAAGCCGGGTCGGAATATGCGTTGTAATGACATTTTAGTGAACGGGAGAGGGATTGGAAATGCCAAAGCTTGTGGACATCAATAAAGTCATGATTATCAGCTCCGGGCCCATCGTTATCGGCCAGGCCTGTGAATTTGATTATTCGGGCACGCAGGCGTGCAAGGCGCTTCGCAAGCTCGGTTATGACATCGTGCTGGTCAATTCCAATCCTGCCACCATTATGACGGATCCCGGCATGGCCGACGCGACGTACATCGAACCTCTGAACCTGCAGACTATGGCAGAAATCATTGAAAAGGAAAAACCGGATGCCCTGCTTCCCAACCTGGGCGGCCAGTCGGGGTTGAATCTGTCCTCAGAGCTTGCCGGAACCGGTGTCCTGGAAAAACACGGCGTAAAGGTCATCGGCGTTGAGATCGATGCCATCAAACGGGGAGAAGACCGCATCGCATTCAAGGAAACCATGAACCGACTGGGTATTGACATGCCCAAAAGCCGGCCGGCTTTCGGGGTGGATGAAGCCGAAAAAATCGCCGCGGAACTTGGTTATCCGGTGGTCATCCGCCCTGCCTACACCATGGGGGGTACGGGCGGCGGCCTTGTTTACAACGTGGAAGAGCTGCGTACGGTGGCCGGCCGGGGGGTCGCAGCGAGTCTGGTGGGTCAGATTCTGGTGGAGGAGTCCGTTTTGGGATGGGAGGAGTTGGAGCTGGAGGTGGTTCGCGACGCCAAGAACCAGATGATCACCGTCTGTTTTATTGAAAATGTGGACGCCATGGGCGTTCACACGGGAGATTCCTATTGTACGGCCCCGATGCTGACCATTGCCCCTGAATTGCAAGATCGGCTTCAGAAATGGTCGTATGACATCGTTGAGGCCATCCGGGTGATCGGTGGCACCAATATTCAGTTCGCCCATGACCCGAAAACAGGGCGCGTGGTGGTGATCGAAATCAATCCCAGGACCTCGCGTTCGTCCGCGCTTGCCTCCAAGGCCACAGGGTTTCCGATCGCCCTTATTTCTGCCATGCTGGCCGGAGGTATGACCATGGATGAGATTCCTTACTGGCGGGAGGGCACCCTGGAAAAGTACGCGCCGTGGGGCGACTATGTAGTGGTGAAGTTTGCCCGTTGGGGGTTTGAGAAATATGAAGGTGCTCAGGACAAACTCGGCACGCAGATGCGGGCTGTCGGGGAGGTCATGAGTATCGGCAAGACCTACAAGGAGGCCTTCCAGAAGTCCATACGATCTCTGGAAAACGGGCGCTACGGGCTCGGTTTCGCCAAGAATTTTCACGAAAAGACCTTGGACGAGTTGATGGACATGCTGGCGGAGCCCTCCAGTGAACGGCAGTTCATTATGTACGAGGCCCTGCGAAAGGGCGCCGCCGTGCAGACGCTTTCTGAAAAGACCTTTATCAAGCCCTGGTTCATCGAGCAGATGAAAGAACTTGTCGAGACCGAGGAGCAGATCCTCCAATGCAAAGGCGTCACCCTGCCTGATGCTTTGTTTGTAAAGGCCAAAAAAGACGGGTTTTCAGACCGCTACCTGTCCAAGATTCTCGGGATTTCTGAAAAAGACATCAGGCAAAGGCGGACCGCTTTGGGCATGGTTCAGGCGTGGGATGCGGTGCCGGTGAGCGGCGTTGAGGATGCCGCCTATTATTATTCCACATACAATGCTCCCGACAAGGTGGGCACAAGCACCAACCGAAAAATCATGGTTCTGGGCGGCGGCCCGAACCGTATCGGCCAGGGTATTGAGTTTGACTATTGCTGCGTTCACGCCGCTTTTGCCATACGCGACGCCGGGTTCGAGTCCATTATGGTGAACTGTAATCCGGAGACCGTGTCCACGGATTACGACACTTCGGACAAATTGTATTTTGAACCGCTTACGGTTGAGGATGTGCTGAGCATCTATGAAAAGGAAAAACCGGAGGGGGTGATCGTCCAGTTTGGAGGACAAACGCCCCTGAATATTGCCAAAGAACTGGCTGAAGCCGGAGTGAAGATCCTTGGCACGTCGCCCGAGACCATCGATCTGGCTGAAGATCGGGATCAATTCCGTCATATCATGCGAGAGCTGGGAATTCGCCAGCCCGAGTCGGGCATGGCAAGTACGCTCGAAGAAGCCGTTGCGGTGGCCGAGAAAATCGGCTATCCGCTCATGGTCAGGCCTTCGTATGTGCTGGGCGGCAGGGCCATGGAGGTTGTGCATGACCAGGAGATGCTCAAACACTACCTGGCCGCCGCCGTCGACGTCACGCCGGAGCGCCCCATTCTTATCGACAGATTTCTGGAAAACGCGATTGAGGCCGAAGCCGATGCGGTTGCCGACGGCACTGATGCTTTTGTGCCCGCGGTCATGGAACACATCGAGCTGGCCGGTGTCCATTCAGGAGATTCCGCCTGCGTCATTCCGCCTGTCACCATCCCCGCCAAGCACATTGATACGATCAATGCGTACACGAAGAAAATCGCCGTTGCCCTTCATGTGGTAGGCCTGATGAACATTCAGTACGCCATCGCAGATGATACGGTATATATCCTGGAGGCCAACCCCCGGGCTTCTCGCACCGTGCCCCTGGTTTCCAAGGTCTGTAACATATCCATGGCTCGGATTGCCACCCAGTTGATGCTGGGTCAAAAGCTTGGTGACCTTGATATTACACCCAAGTCAATTTCCCACTTTGGTGTCAAGGAAGCCGTTTTTCCCTTTAATATGTTTCCGGAGGTGGACCCCATCTTGGGCCCGGAAATGCGATCTACCGGAGAGGTTCTGGGACTGGCTGATTCCTTTGGGCTTGCTTTTTACAAGGCCCAGGAGGGGGCCCAACAAACCCTTCCTTCCGACGGCACCGTTCTGATCACGGTGGCGGAACCGGACAGACCGGCAGCCCTGGAGGTAGCCAAGGAGTTCGACGGGCTTGGTTTCAAGATAAAGGCCACGGAAGGTTGCCACGGATTCTTGGCGGAGCACGGCATTGCGTCGGAGCCCATACAGAAAATGCATGAGGGCAGGCCTAATATCGTGGACGGCATCAAGAATAAAGAGATTGATCTGATCATCAACACGCCCAGCGGCAGATTGAGCAAGCACGACGACTCATACATCCGAAAGGCTGCGATCAAGTATAAGGTGCCGTACATCACGACAACCGCCGCGGCCCTGGCTGCCGCCAAAGGGATTGCGGCTTGTCGCCAGGGGCATGGTTCCGTAAGGTCTCTGCAAAGCTACCATCGCGGCATCACATAGTAGCAACTGTTTGCAGAAGCTGCCCTTTCGTTTTTTCCCCGACCAGCGTTTTTCTGTTTATACAAAAGTGCTGTTTACCAAGGCATTGCGCTACAAAACTGTATTTACATGTGGTGTTGTGACGAAGGCGCGGGAAATAACATATTGGAATTGTTATGGTTCCACGGGAGGCATGGTGTTTGCTTTAACCTTTTGATATTGCCATAAATCCATCCTCTTTGGTGTTTTCTATGCTTTTTGCGGCACCGACTTTCATATTTTCGTTGCAAGATTCTTTCGCAATGATACAAGAACGAAGCCATCGAGATGTTGATTTTTGCCCGTCCCGGCATGTTCCTTAAAGGCCGTATTCATCTCGGGGCGGCATGGCTTGCCTGTCGAGACCTGGGGGCAAGGGGCGTGAGGCGATAGGAACCTTTTGGTCTTGCTGTTCATAGTTTGCCTGTTGGTTTGGATGGTGGAAAACCATGGTTGTGATGTCATAGTATGAAAGCCTTGCTTGCACTGGAAGATGGTATCGTTTTTGAAGGCCGCGCCTTTGCCGGATCCGGCGAGGTCTATGGCGAAGTGGTCTTCAACACCAGCATGACGGGATATCAGGAAGTCCTGACAGACCCTTCCTACAAGGGACAGATCGTGACCATGACCTATCCCTTGATCGGCAATTACGGCGTCAATTCTGAAGACGTCGAGTCAGGAAGGATACAAGTCGAGGGTTTTGTGGTTCGCGAATACGAGCCTGAGCCCAGCAATTGGCGGTCGCAACGATCCCTTGCCGACTACCTCAACCAAGAAGGCATCCTTGGCATTGAGGGTATTGACACCAGGGCCTTGACGCGGCATATCAGGCTCGCGGGCGCCATGAAAGGGGTTGTTTCTACGACAGATCTCGATCCCGACTCGCTCATTCGTAAGGCATGCGCGTCGGAGGGTTTGGTGGGTCGGGACCTGGTCAAGGAAGTGACTTGTGAGCAGGTCACTGCATGGCCGGAGGGACAAGGGGGCGGGCTGAGCGTCGTGGCCTTGGATTGTGGAATAAAGTTTAATATGGTCCGAAGTCTTGTAAAACGGGGATGCCGGGTGTCTATCGTGCCGGCCCATACAAGCGCCGATGAGATCCGGGCTGTCCACCCTGACGGCATTTTGCTCTCCAACGGCCCCGGGGATCCTGAACCGCTCACCTATGTGGTGGATACCCTGAAAAGGCTCATACCGGATTTTCCCATTTTTGGCATTTGTCTGGGCCATCAGATGCTCGGCCTTGCCTTTGGAGGAAAGACCTATAAACTCAAATTTGGTCATCGGGGTTCAAACCATCCCGTGAAGCATCTGGCCACGGGCAAGGTGGAGATTACGGCCCAGAACCATGGGTTTTGTGTGGATATGGACTCCATCCGTGATCCCGATGTGGAAATTACCCATATTAATCTAAACGACAATACGGTTGAAGGGCTGAAACACCGGAGGTTGCCTGTGTTTTCTGTGCAATATCACCCCGAGGCCTTTCCGGGCCCCCACGATGCCGATTACCTGTTTGATGCGTTTGTCCAACAGATGGTCAGGCGCAAATCGGTTGCCGAATCCTTGGATTAAATCAGCGCCACCAGCGGAGCGCAGCTCCTTCGGGGGATCTTGTCGACAGCGCTGCTCCGGTGCCGGCTGTTGGTTTGTTGTGCCTAGGGGAACCGGCGTGTTCGTCTTTTCGTGTTTCTGTGGGCAAGAGGTAGACCCTTGATTTTAATCATTGATTTTGGCTCACAATACAATCAGCTCATCGCCAGGCGAATTCGGGAACATCGTGTTTACTGTCAGATCGAGCCGCCATGGATATCCGTGGATGCCATAAAGGCCTTTTGTCCGGAAGGCATCATCCTTTCAGGCGGACCTGCGAGCATCTATGAAAAGGGCAGCCCCAGGGTAGACCGGGGCATTTTTGATCTGGGAGTTCCGGTGCTGGGGATTTGTTACGGCATGCAGTACATGGTGGATGCCCTTGGAGGCAAGGTGCGGCGTGCGGAGAAGCGGGAATACGGCCATGCCGAGCTTGAGATGGCGCGGAATGTCCCGATCTTTGAAGGCATTGAAAAGAAAACCAGGTGCTGGATGAGCCACGGCGACACTATCATGGAACACCCCCGGGAGTTCAGAGTCATTGGTTCGACGGCTAACACAAAGATCGCCGCCGTGGAGAATGCGACAAAAAAGTTTTATGGCCTGCAGTTCCATCCCGAGGTGGTTCATACCCCGCGGGGAAAAAAGATGCTGTATAATTTCTTGTTTGCCGTGTGCGGGTGCAAAAAGACTTGGACCATGAAGTCTTTTATTCAAAACTCGGTTCAGGAGGTCAGGTCTGTCGTTGGTGACAAAAAGGTGATCCTGGGGCTTAGCGGCGGGGGGGGTTCTTCTGTGGCTGCGCTATTGCTTCACGAGGCGCTGGGCAAGCAGTTGACTTGCATTTTTGTGGACAACGGTCTTTTAAGGCAAGACGAGGCCGAACAGGTCCAAGCCGTTTTCCGAAAGCATTTCAACATGAACATCAGGTTCGTCAGTGCTAAACGAACCTTTCTGTCGCGCCTAAAGGGCGTGGAAGATCCGGAGAAAAAACGAAAGATTATCGGGAGTACATTCATTCAGGCCTTTGAAAAGGAGGCGCGAAAGATCCGAGGCGTGGCATTTTTGGGTCAGGGCACCCTATATCCGGATATCATTGAATCCAGATCCGCGTTCGGCGGCCCAAGCGCAGTCATCAAATCCCATCATAATGTCGGCGGTCTTCCCAAAAAGATGAGGTTGCAACTGGTGGAACCGCTGAAGCATCTTTTTAAGGACGAGGTGCGGGTGCTGGGCAAAGAACTGGGCCTTCCGGAAGAATTGATCTGGAGGCAGCCTTTTCCGGGTCCGGGATTGGCCGTGCGCATCATTGGGGATGTGACCGCGGCCAGGCTGTCGGTTCTTAGGAAAGCGGATGTGATTTTGCTGGAGGAAATCCATGCGGAGGGTTTAGAAAAAAAACTTTGGCAGTCCTTTGCGGTTCTTCTGCCTTTGAAAAGCGTGGGCATTATGGGAGACCAGAGGACCTACGAGAACATCGTGGCTATTCGGGCGGTGACGAGCACTGATGCCATGACTGCTGATTGGGCCAAACTCCCCCACGCTTTGCTCGGAAGGATTTCAAACCGTATCATCAATGAGGTGCGGGGTGTGAATCGGGTGGTATATGATATCAGTTCTAAACCCCCCAGTACCATAGAATGGGAATAATGGGGCATTGTGAAACGAGAACCGTCAGCGGTACGATCGCTTTTGGATATTAGGCCTGGAATGTTCTTGATATTTCGCTGTGGGCCTGAACACGGTTTCCGAGTAACGATTTTCCAATAACGAATACCTATGCCGAAAAGAACAGACATATCCAAGATCATGATTATCGGCTCAGGGCCGATCATTATCAGCCAGGCTTGTGAGTTTGACTATTCGGGCACCCAGGCGTGCAAGGCTTTGAAAGAAGAAGGTTACGAAGTGGTCTTGGTCAACAGCAATCCTGCAACCATCATGACCGATCCCGAGGTGGCGGACCATACCTATGTGGAGCCCATCACCCCGGAGATGGTTGCCATGATTATCGAAAAAGAGCGGCCTGACGCGCTTTTACCTACACTGGGAGGACAAACCGGCCTGAATACCGCCCTTCAGGTGGCCGAATTGGGGGTGTTGGATGAATGCGGCGTAGAGATGATAGCCGCTTCGGTGGATGTTATCAGAAAAGCCGAAGACCGGGATTTGTTTCGGGATGCCATGGCGCGTATCGGGCTCAGGGTGCCTAACAGCGGCATTGCGCTCGACATGGATTCGGCCAGAAGGATTGCCCGTCAGATCGGCTATCCTGTGATTGTTCGACCAAGTTTTACGCTTGGGGGAACGGGCGGCGGCGTGGCTTACAATCCGGAAGATCTTGAACGTTGGGCTGCATGGGGACTTGATGCGAGTCTGACAAGGCAAATTATGCTTGAGCAATCGGTCATAGGGTGGAAGGAATTCGAGCTTGAGGTCATGCGCGATGCCAAGGATAACGTGGTGATTGTCTGTTCCATTGAAAATCTGGACCCGATGGGCATCCACACGGGGGATAGCATTACAGTGGCACCTGCGCAGACCTTGACGGACCGAGAATATCAGATCATGCGTGATGCATCCATTGCGGTCATCCGGGAGATCGGCGTTGAGACGGGAGGCTCCAACATCCAGTTTGCCGTTAATCCCAAAGATGGAGAGATGGTGGTCATCGAGATGAACCCCAGGGTATCGAGGAGTTCAGCCCTTGCCTCCAAGGCTACCGGTTTTCCCATTGCCAAGATAGCAGCCAAGTTGGCTGTGGGCTACACGCTGGATGAGCTTCCCAACGATATTACCGGAGAAACCGTGGCTTCCTTTGAACCAACCATTGATTACTGTGTCGTGAAGATTCCTCGATGGACTTTTGAAAAATTTCCGGATGCACAGGACTATTTGACCACTGCCATGAAATCCGTTGGGGAGACCATGGCCATCGGGCGGACGTTCAAAGAAGCCCTGCAAAAGGGCCTTCGTTCTCTTGAGATCGGACGCCACGGTCTTGGAAGTGACGGGAAGGGGCGCTTGGAGTACGACGACATAGCCCCGTCCCCGGAGGAGATTAAAACAAAGCTGGCCAATGCGAATTCGCAGCGCATATTTTACATCCGTTATGCCATCAAGGCCGGCATGAGTTTGGATGCCATCCAGCGCCTCACGGACATCGACCCATGGTTTTTGCGGCAGATAGCCCGGGTGGTGGCGCTGGAGGGGCGGCTTGCAGAAGCGCCCCGACCGTTGTCGGCGGAACTAATTCAAAAAAGTAAATCCTATGGGTTCTCCGATGTCCAGTTGGCCCATCTTTCAAATACCACGGACGATGATATCCGCAGTCTGCGCAAAGAGATGGGAATTTGTCCTGTGTATAAGCTTGTGGATACCTGTGCGGCGGAATTTGAAGCCCGCACACCCTATTTTTATTCGACCTATGAGCGGGAGAACGAGGCTCGGGTTTCCGATACATCAAAGGTGATGATTTTGGGTGGCGGGCCCAATCGCATCGGACAGGGCATCGAATTTGACTATTGTTGCGTGCAGGCCTCTTTCGCGCTCAAGGAAGAAGGGATCGAAAGCATCATGGTCAACAGCAATCCCGAGACCGTGAGTACCGACTATGATACGTCTGATAAACTCTACTTTGAGCCTTTGACCAAGGAGGATGTGCTCAACATCGCGGAGATGGAACAGCCTGACGGCGTTATTGTCCAGTTTGGAGGGCAGACACCCTTGAATTTGGCCGCAGCCCTTGCCGAGGTGGAGATACCCATACTTGGAACGTCGCCGGAGAGTATTGCCTTGGCCGAAGACCGTGAACTCTTTAAAGCGGTCCTTAAAAAACTCCATTTGAAACAACCCGACAACGGCATCGCCAAGGGAGTGACAGATGCCGTGGTTGTAGCGGAGGCCATAGGGTATCCCGTTATCGTCCGGCCGTCCTACGTTCTGGGGGGTCGCGCCATGCAGATTGTCTATGACAGGGGGGCTCTGGAGTCTTTTACCCGAAAGGCCAAGCTGGCATCCCCGGATCATCCCATCCTTATAGACAAATTTCTTGAAGATGCCGTGGAGATCGACGTGGATGCTATTTCCGATGGGGAAAAAACCATTATCGGCGGTATCATGGAACACATCGAAGAGGCAGGCATTCATTCCGGTGACAGTGCATGCGTGCTGCCTCCTCAGGAACTGCCGTCGTCATTGCTCGAACAGATCAAGGTACATACCTGCGCGCTGGCAAAGGAACTCGGCGTGGTGGGTTTGCTCAATATCCAGTTTGCCATAAAGGACGAAACCCTTTTCGTGCTGGAAGTCAATCCCCGAGCTTCTCGGACCATCCCCTTCGTGAGTAAGGCCACCGGGGTGCCCCTGGCAAAACTGGCCACTAAGATCATGTTGGGCCGGACGTTGGGTGAACTGGGATTCACTGAGGAAGTTGAGCCCAGACACGTCTGCGTGAAAGAGGCTGTATTTCCCTTCAGTCGCTTTCCGGGCGTGGATGTCCTCCTGGGTCCGGAGATGAAATCCACCGGTGAAGTCATGGGCATTGATGTCGATTTCGGCAGGGCGTTCGCCAAAGCTCAGTTGGCTGCCGGGCAGAATCTGCCGACAGAAGGCACGGTCTTTGTGAGCGTAAAAGATGCGGACAAAGACGGTGTGTTGGCATTGGTTGATCAGTTGTACAAGATCGGCTTTAAATTCATGGCCACGCGTGGTACGTCTCGGTATCTGAAAGAGGCCGGTATCCCAAATGTAGAAATCAAAAAAATTGCCCAGGGCCGTCCTAATGTCACGGACTACATGAAGAACGGCGATATACAAATGGTGATCAACACCCCATCGGGCAAAGCAAGTGCCGGCGGCTCAAAAATCATTCGCCAGACAGCGTTGCGCTATGGTTTGCCTTACGCCACCACGTTGGCCGGCGCTTGTGCCATGGCCTCGGGCATTGAGGCCATGAAGAAAAGGAAATTGACTGTTCGGGCGCTTCAAGACTTTCATGCAGAACAACAACAAACGGGTAATGGCATCATGGTATGAAATCTGAGATGTGCAACGTCATGAATCGTTGCCACGGCCCCAAAGAGGCCTGTGGTGTTTTTGGTGTTTTCGGCCACAAGGATGCGGCGAAACTGGCCTATTTCGGAATATACGCCCTCCAGCACCGGGGGCAGGAAAGTGCCGGGATTGTCGCTTCTACGGGAAACGCCGTTTATGAACACAAGGGCATGGGACTTGTTCACGATGTCTTCAACGAACAGATCTTGGACGGGCTCCACGGCCATTTGGCTATTGGTCATGTGAGGTATTCCACCACGGGTTCCTCTGTGGCTAAAAATGCCCAGCCCTTTGTGGTGACGTACGGCGGCATGACCATGGCCATCGGGCATAACGGAAACCTCACCAATGCCAGGCGGGTCAAAAGGGAACTGGAAAAAAAAGGGTCCATTTTTCAAACCACGATGGACAGTGAAATCATTGTTCATCTTCTGGCTCGAAACCTGGACGCAGGACTGGAAGAGGCCCTGATTACCGCCGTCAGGCAGATTGAAGGCGCCTATTCGTGCGTTCTGATGACCGAAAACAAGCTGGTCGCCATGCGCGATCCCAATGGGTTCCGCCCCCTGTGCCTGGGAATGCTAAACGGCGGATACATTGTTTCCTCCGAGACCTGCGCCCTTGATTTGGTGGATGCCCAGTATTTGAGAGATATCGACCCGGGCGAAGTGATTATTATCGACGCGGACGGTCTTAAATCAATCCGGCCCTTCTCGAAGCGGCGGCATAGTTTCTGTATCTTCGAACATATTTATTTTGCCAGGCCCGACAGCAATATTTTCGGGCAGAACGTGTATGTTATTCGAAAAAAAATGGGGCAAAAGCTCGCCCGGGAATTTCCCGTTGAGGCTGATTTTGCCATGCCTTTTCCGGACTCGGGAAACTATGCGGCCATTGGTTTTTGTCAGGAGCTGGGTCTTCCGCTGGAAATGGGCGTCATCCGGAATCACTACGTGGGCAGAACCTTTATCGAGCCGGTCCAGTCGATGCGTGATTTTGGGGTCAAGGTCAAGCTGAATCCGGTAAAAGATATCCTAAAAGGCAAGCGCGTCGTCATTGTTGAAGATTCCATTATTCGAGGTACTACCAGCAAGATGCGTATCAAGACCTTGCGCGAGGCCGGCGCCAAGGAAGTACATATGGTTGTCAGCTGTCCTCCACACCGGTTTCCTTGTTTTTACGGCATTGACTTTTCCACAAAAGGAGAATTAATCGCCTGTCAGCATTCCATTAAAGAGGTGCAACAATACATTGGACTGGACAGTCTTTGTTATCTCAGTTTGCCCGGCATGTTGGAAGCCGCCGGGGGAAAAGAAGACAGGTTTTGCCTGGCCTGTTTTAACGGGAAATACCCCGTAACGCCGGAGGCGAACGTTTCCAAATTATGTCTGGAATACTAGTCCTTCCGGCCGGTGAAAAATACGATGCATTCGCATCTATGCTATGGTTTGAAAAATATCCGGGGTTTTCAAAGGGCTTAACAGTTGGACACATTCAAACAAGGAGATCTGATGGCACAGACGTTTACGTTTCAAGGTTCAAAAAAAATCGTATTTGGGAAAGGGGCTGTTCAGGGCTTGGTCGACCAGGTCAAGTCATTGTCCGGGAGTCACGTCCTTGTCGTCTTGGATCAGGCCCTGGGCGCATTGGGTGTGGCCCGGCAAATAACCCGGATTCTGGAAGCCGGCGGGCTTTCCGCCGTGCTGTATGACAAGGTGACTTCAGAACCTGATCCCGGTCTGGCGGACCATGGGGCCGAAGTCGCCAAAACACAACACTGTGATCTTGTTGTCGGTGTTGGTGGCGGCAGCAGTCTGGATGTGGCAAAAGCCGTGGCGGTATTGGCGAAAAACGATGGAAAAGCGGAAGATTTTATCGGCCTTGAGACCGTGCCAAAACCGGGTTTGCCCACGATTATGGTGCCTACCACGGCAGGGACGGGAAGCGAAGTAACCTTTACGGCCGTATTTACCATGCGCGACAAGAAGAAAAAAGGAGGCATTAACAGCCGTTTCCTGTATCCTGACGTGGCCCTGTTGGATCCCGACCTGACCATGTCGCTGCCTCCCCAACCGACGGCCACTACAGGCACCGACGCCCTGACCCATGCTATTGAGGCTTTTACGTCATTGCAAGCCAATCCCATGAGCGATCTGGTGGCCGGAGAGGCTATCGCCCTCATTGGAGAGAACCTGAGACAGGCATTCAAAAACGGAAACGACCAAGCGGCGAGACGCGACATGTTGCTGGGCAGTCTGTATGGCGGTCTGGCTCTGGCCAGTGCCGGTGTTGGGGCTTGCCACGCCCTGGCCTATCCCCTTGGGGCTTTTTTTGACATTCCGCACGGGTTGGCAAACGCGGTGTTGTTGCCGTATATTATGGCATTCAACCTGCGGGACGCAACCCAAAAATATTCGATGGTCGGCTCGCTCATGGCGGGAAAGCCGACGGGTCCGCCCGATCCGTCAGCGGCCCAGGCGGGTGTGGACATGGTGAGGCAATTGACCCATGATATTGGTATTCCCGAGGGACTCACCGCTCTTGGCATTCCCGAGTCCGCTGTCGACGACATGGCCGAGATGGCCATGACGGTGGCCCGGCCCCTGGCGAACAACCCTAGAAGGGTGACCAAAGAAGATGCCATGGAGATCTACCGTAAAGCCTTTTAGTTGGCTCGATTTGGGATCTCCGCCTTTGCTGAAAACAATATAGAGACAACCACGAAGTCACGAAAAGACGAAAGCACGAAACTCGAGACAATATCGAATGACCAAGATTCTAAATATGAAAGGTAGAAAATGTTGTTTTTTACAACCCAATTTCCATGTTTTGAGCATTTGAACATTCGAATGTTGAATTTGTTT